>CBDUBW010000039.1:0-14870 GCA_965365485.1 uncultured Aquisediminimonas sp. | reverse complement strand
CGCAGCAAGCACGTGAAGCACCAGCGATTGGTAATTGCGGAGGCCCTGCGCGGTACGCCCGCCCCCGGCATGCGCGATCACGTCCTCGGCATAGGCGCGCGGCAGCCAATCGAGCCGACGCAGGTTCCAGACATCGTGAAAAAGCGCGCGCGCCCAGCCTTCCAAGCTGGTTTCGTCGAGGTCAAGCCGGCTGCGCGGCGCCTGGCCGTCGAGACGGGTGATTGGCGAAACCACGAAGGTCTCGGGTGCGCCTGCCTCGGCCGCCTTTCGAGCGATGACGTGAGGATCATAGCCCAGCTGTCGTACCGCGGCGCCGTTATCGCGCACCAGCCATTCGGTATGGATGCGGTTATCCTTGCTGATGCAATCGGCGACAAAGCGGATCGAAGTCCGACGATTTGTGCCCGGTCCCCACGCAGTCCGCCCGACATTTGTCGAGCGACTGTGGCCGAGATGCGATGTGTAGAAGCCCGCTTCCTCGTCACCGCTCCAGGCGACCGCCAGGTGATGAATCTCGCCGTCAGGATAGGCATTCAGGGTGGTTACGGTCGAGGCAATCACCTCCTCAACCGAGCGAACGATCCCGTAGGACGAATAGACGGTGCAGCTCGCGTCGTAGGTATCGTAAATATAGCCTACCGCCCGATCCATCCAGATTTCGTCGGTGATGCGCACGATATAGTCGACGATATCGGGAAATCGGTCTTCGAAACCTTTCATGGGCTGAGTGCGCTCGCCCGGAGCCCGACGAAGCGCGCGTGGATCTTGCTGGCGCAAGAGAGACACCTTGGGTCGCACCGGTAGTTTGAATGGCAGCGTTGAATCGCTCATTCCGCCGTCTCCATCAGGACAATGCGCAAATTGTCGCCTTCGCTCACCGAGAGCAATCGCGCCGTAGCGCGATCGAGCGCGACGCCCTCGTCGGTTATTGACGCAATGCCTCGAGCAAGTCTGAAGTCAGCGCCGAACCCGGTGGCGACCAGGGCGGGCCTGCCGCCCTCGCCCTCGCCCAGAAAAACACCCTCCCGGCAGTGCGCGACGCTCCGCACTGCGTCGATCGGCGCAATCAATGTCGGCCCGCCGTCGAATATGTCAACATAGCCTTCGTCGCGGAAACCTTCAGAAAGCAGCATCGCGTGAGCACGCCGTCCGTCGTCGTGCGGCCGACCCAAAGCCTCCTGCGCTTCGGCGGGCAACATCGAGATATAGATGGGATAGCGCGGGCCCAGGTCGGCAATGAACTGGTTCCCATGGATTGCCCCGGTGCGATCCGCTTCGGCAAACTCCATATCATAAAAGTGGCGGCCGATAGCTTCCCATACCGGTGAACGCCCAGCCTCATCTTGGTAGCCGCGAAGCTCCGCGATGACTCGATCCCCGAACCATGCCCGGTGTGTAGCGATGAACAAATATCGCGCACGCGCCATTTGCTGACCGAGCGCAAGTCCACGAAGCTCGGGATCGACGAATAGCCCGCCCACTTCAGTTTCGCCGTCGAAATCATTGACGAGGTTTAGAAGACGCTGGGTCTTGGACCGGCCGATTGCACGCGAAAGCGCCGCCTGTCGGGTGATACGATAGCTGTAGAACGGCCATTCAGCGCCGACCCGCGCAAAAATCATGCCGGTTCCGACAATTCGGCCGGAGATTTCCGCTACCAACATAATCGCGGCCCCGTCTGTACGAGCCTGCTGATCGGTCATCGCCAATTCCGCAGACTGGATTCGTCGCGCAATGGTCGGGCGATCAGGCGGAAGGTTGGTAAGCCCCGTGCCGCCCCGACGAGCCAGTTCAAGCACAGAGTCCAGATCGCTGGCCCGAACCGGCCTGATTAGAGCCTTCTCCCCATCCATAACTTGGGGGTCTAACGCTCTTGCATTCGCAGTCAAGCCGAATGCGGGTTAAGTTGTCGAGCCTAACAATTTGTGGACAGCTGCTGCGCCGGCATCGACAGATCCCACCCAGTCTGCGCCCGGCGCCCATGCGATACGGCCGATGAGATGTTTAGGCAGATCGACCGGAGCCACCTTGCCCGGCGGCGCGAAATAGAAGCCCGGCGGCGGGGTGACAAAGGCATGCCCCCAGCGATTGAGCACTATTCCGGCGACATCGCGTTTTGCATCGAAGCCGCCGGGCGCGAACATCGCTTGAAGCTGGTCGATGATGCGGCGCTCATATGCGGCGTAGCTTGTAGAATAGAGCTCCATACGGGCATCGGCGCCTTGTGCTTGCAAAGGCAAGTGCGCCCGGGGGAAGGCAGCGTAGATCGTCATCACGATAGGTTTGTCGGGGTGGAAGGGCGGGTGAGGCCCCTCCCCCCACCGCATCGGCTTGCGGATGTTGCAATAGAAGCCGGTGCCGTCGAACCAGCGAGCCGCCGAGATGCCGAGCCTATCAAGAAAGCGCCAGTTGCGAAGCGCGACGTTGACCATCAGCATCGGGGCGTAGAGATACTGGTCGAACCCGGTGCGCTGATCGTCCGACAAATCGTGGATCACACGCTTTGCGACCCAACCGCCAATCGCGAGCACCGCGGCGCCAGCGACCGCGCGATGGAGCTTGCCGCCGCGTTCGTATATCACATCGACCTTGCCGCCCGCCTTGTTGGCGACGCGCACCACGGTGGCGCGCTGGCGGATGCGTAAGCGCGATCCGCTACGATCGAGTTCATCGAGCGCGACCTCTCCAAAGGTCTCGCTAGCCGATCCGCGCCCCGAAAAGGCGTTTGGCATTGCTGCCCTGACGAGGGCCCGCGCCAACACCGTGTTGCCGCTCGGGAAGCTGATGAAGCGCTCCGCGTCGCGCGCCTCCGCTGTTCCTGGGGCGTATCGCTCAAGACCGGGAAACGACCGCGCGCCATAGGCGGAGATTTGCGGTCCGGTGATGCACATCCCCTGGGTGATGTAAGCCAGGGCTTCAGGCGTCGCTTTCAGCTCCCGCGTTGCGAAAGCCTCGAATGACACTTGATCGAGCCGGGCGGCCTCCAAAGGGTCGATCTGGCCCGCGCGCTTCCGCTCACGCATTGCAAGAAGCGCGGTCTTTGTTTCAGGCGAGAAAGGTGCTCGGCGTAGGTCGTCGCGCCATATGTCGCGGACCCAGCCTCGATCGCCAAAATAATAGCCTACGTTCGCGGTCTGCTCGCCATAATATAATGGTGCCGAAGTGGAGGCGGCAAAGGTGATCGCCTGCTCGCCGTCTTCACGCTCGGCGAAGTCGAATTGACGCGGCAAGCCGAGCTCTGCCCACACTCTGCCGCCCCGGTCCGCCGTCGATTTCGGCAGCATGAAGTTGAGCGAAGCCTGCGATCCCGCGAGGCGGTACCCGTCGACCTCGAACTCGTTGGCCTTGGCGTAGCCGCCGAAGATTTCCTGATTGTCGAGCAGCAGGCAGGTGCCGTTGGGATGATCGTTGCGGAAGGCATGCAAAGCGCCGAGACCGCTAAATCCGCCGCCGACGATGATCAGATCGTATCTTTCACCGGTATCGACGACGGGGGCTGACTGGGCAAAGGCTCCGTCTCGGACACGGTGCCCTGCCTCCACGGTCCGCCAACTGTTTCCGTTTGAGCCGCGATACTCTCCAAATCCGCTAGGGCCGTCCCATGCTCCGCCGGGCCCGGCCACTGCTACGCCGGCTCCGGGTTTCGGGTCACCGCACCCGCTCAGCAGCGCCGCCCCCGCCCCGACCAATGTAGCGTTGCAGAAATCGCGGCGCGTGATTTGCAAGTCCGCTGTTGAATTCTGCACGGCAGCTACTTCCGAAGCTCTGCAGCGTCAGGCACGAGGTCCTTGGCAAAGCAGTAAAACAGACCCTCGCCGCCGGTCGCCTTGAGATGCGCGGGCGCGCAGCCCGTGGTTTGATGAGCAGAGTTCCATGAGATGCTGAGCCCGATCGTATCGCGGTCAGAATGCCCGATTTGCGCGCTCCCGTCCGGACCTGAATAGGTCCAGTTGCGACAGGTGCGATCGAAGCGATCGTCGTACGCGCGTCCGTCGTCCTTCGAGCCTGTCAGGATATCGTGACGCAAGACCGGATCGCCCTTGCCGCCGATGCGTTCGCCCCGCTCGGTCAGCGCCGATCCCTGACTGACGAGGTTGCCTGCGCGCGCAAGTGCCAGCGTATCGCCATGAAGATGCGCGAGATCTCTCGCAATTCGAATGCGTTCGACGTTGAACCATGGACCCGCCCCGATCCGATCGCGGGCGTTGATCGCACGTGCCGAGCCTTTTGCCTGCGTACTCAAATAAGCGCGCCATTGGCGCCGAGGCAGTCCGGCTTCTGCCGCGAGAGTGGCGCAGTGGGCATCAGCTCCGGCCAACCCTCCGAGATTGCCACCGTCCAGCCCACGGCTTGTAACGAAGAAGCTTGGCTCGCCCTTCGGAACTTGAACGAAGGGCGGAATGACCGACGACCGTGTGATGGCGGATTGTTGGGATCCGTAAGCGGCCATCGAAACAAGAACAGCTGCTGACGCAATCAATGCTAGTCCCGCGCGGGCGTTTCCAGCCATCCAACATGATCCTTTGCCAGAAGCCTTGCGCCAGCAAGCCTAAGCGCTATGCATTCAAAGTCAAACGCCTCGAAGCGTCACGTGGGAGAGATTGAGGTCGCTACAGCTCTGAGCCTGGGCCGGAATTGGACTGCGACACGCCAACTGTCGCCTCAAGAAGCATGTGCGGCCCCAAGCCAGCCTGGAAAGGCCCACAGGTCATGACGGGTGCAATCGTCACGATGCGCGCAGAGGACATCGCCTTGTCTCGCCGCGCAACGGCCTTCGTACTCCTGATGGTGTTCGAGTTTTTCTATGGCTGGTCATGGAACACGGTCGATGTTCTACGACCGCAAATCCGCGAAGAACTGAGCCTGACGCTAACCCAGGCCGGATCGGCCTATACCGCGCAAAGTCTTGGCGCGCTGATAGGCGCGGTCGTCTTCGGTGTGCTCGCCGATCGTCATGGACGGCGCCCGATGCTGATCGCCATCATCGTCGGCACAGCGGCTGCCGCGGCGGCGGGCGCCTATGTGCGATCGTTCGAGGCGCTGCTTTCGCAGCGTTTCATCCTCGGCCTTTTTCTCGGTGGCAATTTCCCGGTCCTCATCGCCACCTACATGGGCCTGTTCTCCAGCACCGTACGTGGCAAGCTCGCCAGTATCGGTCAGGGCACCTACAATTTGTCAGTGATCGCACTCGGCATGGCCTACGGTCAGTTTGCCGACCGCGGCGACTGGCATCTATTACTGCTCATCGGCTCGGTCCCGGCGTTGATCCTCGCCCCACTCATATTTTGGTTTATACCTGACGACCGCAAGATGATCGCGTTCGGCGTTGATCCCGACGAACCGAAGAGCGATCGCATGCCGTTGCTCGAGCTATTTTCGCCCGAACTTCGCCGCAAGACCTGGCTGCTGTTTGCGCTCGTCGCGCTTAACTTCTTTGCGTATCAGGCCTTTGCTGGCTGGACGACGACCTTTCTCAAAGAAAGTCAGGGCCTATCTTCCGAAGCTATCGGTTGGATCGTCTCGACCCAGTTCACCGGTGCCTTGATAGGCGGCTTTTTTTGGGGCTGGTTCAGTGACCGTTACGGCCGCCGCCCTGCGGGAATAGGCTTCGCGCTCGGGGCGCTTTCGGTCCTTTACTATGTGACGCTAGCGCAATCCCCGACCGGGTTCGCCGTGGCCGGCTTCTGCTGGGGATTTGCAATCACCGCTTCGGTGGCGTGGGCCCCGTGGATATCAGAGCTTTATCCGTCACGAGTTCGCTCCTCGGCAATGTCGATTTTCAACTGGGGACGGATCGTGTCGATGACGGCTCCGCTCGTTACCGGACAGATCGCCGCAAGCTTTGGGCTCGAGGCGGCCATGGCGTTGGCCATCTTCGGTTTCGGATGTGCTGCACTTGTCTGGTTTGCGTTGCCTGAAACGGTCTCGCGCCGCCAACCTACGGTACGATAGCAATTACGGGGGAAATATGGCCAGCCAGACATCAGATGCAATCGCCGCAGGCGCTGCCCCCCCGCTCAAGGTCCGGGACAAGGTCAGCTATGGTCTTGGCAGCACCGCCGAAGCGCTTGTATTCACGACGACCTCGAGCTTCACCTTGCTGTTCTACAATCAGGTCCGAGGGCTCGATGCCGGACTTGTCGGCACCGCCCTCGCGATCGGGCTGTTCGTCAACGCCTTTGTCGATCCCATGGTCGGATCTTGGTCAGATCGGACGCGCAGCAAGTGGGGACGGCGGCATCCCTTCATGTTCGGCGCAATCCTGCCTGCCGCGGCACTGTTCTTTGCGCTGTATAATCCGCCCGACGTCTCGGCCACTTGGCAGTTGGTCTGGCTCGCCGTCGTCAACACGCTGCTCCTCCAGGTCATGACAGTCTACCACACCCCCCACCTGGCGCTGGGGGGCGAAATGTCGTCCGACTATCTCGGGCGCACCAGCGTGATGGCCTATAACACCTTCTGTCTCTGGCTGGGCGACACGATCGGCTGGCTGCTCGCGTTCCGGGTCATTTTCGCGGCCAGCGAGCAATTCCCCAACGGGGCGCTCGATCCCACCCGCTACCCGCTCTTCTCGATCACGATCGCTGTGCTGATCATTCTGATCCTCGGCTATTCGAGCTGGTCGACGATGAACCGTATTCCCTACCTGCCGCAACCGCGCGCGGGACAAAAAGGTTTCGGGCCACGCGAACTATGGCGCGACATCCGCCAGGCATTGACCAATCGCAACTATGTCGTGCTGCTGATCGGTCTGTTCTTCCTTTCGATGATGACCGGCGTCCGCATTGGGCTCTGGCTCTACACCGCGACCTATTTCTGGAAGCTCGACAACAACCAGATTAGCTTTTTCGTGATCGGCAGCTTCAGCGGCTACCTGTTCGCCGCTTTCGTCGTGAAACGGTTGCATGAGAAGCTCGATAAGCGCTGGACCGGAGCTCTTGCGCTCGTCCTCTACAGCATCGGACCCGCGATCCCATTGACGCTGGGCTATTTCGGAGTTCTCAGCGCACAAACTGAAGGCATTTTGTGGATCCTGATTGCGTTCGCGGTACTGCAGCACGCTCCGTACAGCTTGATGACGACGACGGTGACCTCGGCGCTCGCGGACATCGCCGATGAGAATGAATTGAGATACGGCGTGCGCCAGGAGGGCGTGCTGTATGCGACCAGAACCTTCTTCCAGCGCGTCGATCAGGCGCTTGGCACTGCGCTTGCCGGCTGGGTGTTGAGCACGATCGCCTTTCCGAGGAATGCAAAGCCTGGCGAGGTTTCCGACGAAATACTGATGGCGTTGGCCGCGGCCTTTGCCTTATCCGCGATCCCGGGGCTTATTGCGGGGATCTTCTATGCGATGCTGGGTGTGACACGCGAAAGCTACGACCGGACCCGCGCGGCGCTGGATGAACGATCCAACGCTTCCGAGGCGGCTTCATAGAGGTCAGCGTGGACAGCCCGCTAGCCCGGCCTCCTGCATCCGCGAATAGCGGCGACTGCCTGGTGCTCAGCCTGAGCGCGCCGGATCAGCCGGGGATTGTCGCCAGTGTCGCATCCTGCGTCGCAGCGTTCGGATGCGACATTCGCGACGCTCAGGTTCATGGCGACAGCCTGAGCGCGCGTTTCTTCGTTCGTATGATCCTTGCAAGTCCGGTCGGACACGCTGCCGTGGCAGAAGCGCTCGAGCCCATCGCTCGCGCGCTCAAGCTGGATTGGCGGCTCGAGGCGTACGCTCGCAGGATGCGCACGGTCATCGCAGTATCCCGCTCCGGCCATTGCCTGAATGAGCTAATCCATCGTGAGCAAATCGGTATGCTCCCGATAGAAATCGTCGGCGTCGTCTCCAATCACCAATCCCTTCGTCAGGAAGTCGAATGGCGCGGCCTGCCCTATCATTATTTGCCGATCGACGGCGACCGGGAAGAGCAGGAAAAGCGGCTTTTAAGCATAATAGAATCGACTGATGCCGAACTGCTTGTGCTTGCTCGCTACATGCAGGTGCTATCGGGCGATCTGGCGTCCACTTTGAGTGGCCGCTGCATCAATATCCATCACAGTTTTCTACCAAGCTTTGCGGGCGCCAAACCCTATCATCAAGCCTTTGCGCGTGGCGTGAAGATCATTGGTGCGACGGCCCATTATGTCACCGCCGAGCTCGACCAAGGGCCCATCATCGAGCAGGATGTCCTTCGCGTAACCCATGCGGCAAGTGCTGAAGCAATGGTCGCTGCAGGGCGCGAAGTCGAAGCCTCCGTGCTCGCGCGCGCTGTCCAATGGCACGCCGAGCGGCGCGTGTTCCTCAACGGGAACCGGACCGTCGTACTCGCCTGACTAGCCGCCCCCGGCCTGCACTGCCTCCATGCGTTTGAGGACGTCGAGCCCCTGCATGTTCAGAAAATGCAGGATGTCTATGAAAATCCAGTTCTCGGCGAGCTTGCCATCCTCGACCCGGTACATGTCGATCACACGCATATCGGCCGGACCTGGCCCTCCCGTCATGCCGAGATACCCTCCGGCGTTGCGCAGCGTAAGATTGGCCCAGCCGAAAAAGCCTCCGAAATCATGTTCCGCCAGCTTCGCGATATGGCCGTTGAAACTGTAATCAACGAGCGCGTCGCGGAACGGGAAGCTGTGCTGACGCAGATAGCGTTCGATCGTGTAAGTCGCCCCGATGCCCGCCGGCCCCCACCAGAGCATGTCGTCCTTCCAATCCATCGCCAGCCGGACCGCTGGGTCCTCCTCGCGCGTGCGCTCGCCCATGCCCTTGAGCATGGCGTTGATCGTCGCCAGCGTCGCCTGTCCGCGCGCCGGGTCTTGCGGTTCATAGCAGAGACCGGTGTGCGTGCGTGGTCCCGGCTGCACGAGCATCGCTCCCGTTTGCGGTGGCAGCGGATTTTGCCCCGCCTGCATCATGAGATGCAAAATGTCGCAGAACATCGCCGTCTCGATGATTCTGCCGCCTTCCACTCTGTGGAACTCGCAATAGCGCAGCATTGCGATCCTCTGCGTCGGCCGGATGCCCAGCCAAGACGAGTCGAAGAGGCCGAGGAGGTGACCCATCTCGACCACCCAGCAGCTCTCAAAGCCGTCGATCTCGTTGAGTCCGGCGATGAAGATGTCCGGGCGGCGCTGTGGTCGCCTGAACGCAAGGCGCAACGGCTCCCAGAATATGCGCGCGACCGCCTCGGGCCCGCGCTGCTCGTGAAAGGGGTGCATGCCGCGCCAGAGCCACTCGGGTGAGACAAAAGGTGAGATCGCGGTCGCAATCGCGTCGCCCTCGGCCCCATCGAGTGCGCGGTGAAAGGACCGGACCAGCTCCTTTTCTGCCTGGAAATCGCTCCTCGCCTGCCTCATCTCGAGACCTCCATATCAGCACTCAGCGCGAGAATAATGACTTCGCAGTCAATTGCAAATCAGACCGTCACGCCTTGTTGGCATTTGCTCTGTCGACGGTCCATTTGTGCATCTCATGTTGTGCGCCCCCACCGGAACGGCTCCTTGAAACAGCCGGCGGGAAGGCGTCCATCGCCCAATTGCGGAGAGATGCTTCCGGCTGAGAGGTGTCGAGCCACATAGGTGTTGCCGAATGTTCCGCCTGGCGCCGCCTCCGTAAATTTCATCTTCCACGCGGTTGTAGTGAAGGTATGCGATGCGCTGGAAGTCGGTGGCAGAATCGGCGACGCGCGGCGAGAGCCGCTCTTCGAGGAACAGCCCGACCATCTTACGGCGCGCGACAAGGTTTCGCGTGATGATCGGCTCCGCACCGGGCGAAGGCCATCACGTGACTGTCGCGTCCCATTCACCCGCTCTGGCAGCCAAACGGCGCGCTTCCGGCCCCGCTTGCTGCGTCGTTTCGATGGCAGTTGGAGGCGACTGTTGGGCGGTCGCCGCTTTCGCCCCATGAGGACGACGCGCAGCGAATCGCCCGGGCTTCAATCGTGCGCCGGAACTATCTTCGCGACATTGCCGACGGACGCCATGTGATCGTGGCTGGCGATTCGAACCAGAAACGAGGCGATCCGACGCTAGTTCGCATACGCGGGCTCGACGACATCCACCCCAACCTTATTCAAACGGGTCAGGTCGGCTTCTTCTGGCAAGATCAGCAGGATCAATGCCGGACCTACGAGTTTCAAGGCGATCGCAATTAAATTGATCATATTCTCTTGAGTGACAGCGTCCGCGACGCCGCGAAGCGGGGCGGGATCAGAACGTCGGTTGCAAGGATTTCTGATCCGAAGGTTTCTTGACAGCGATGATCGTCTGCGAGAGCAAACACACCAGTGGGGGAGCGCGATCACCATGCCCAATTTGCGATTTGGCGATCTACTGCGGCGGCTCTACGTCGTCGTAAGTAATCTGCACTGGAGCGTGCTGCTCCTCATCGTTCTCGTGCACATGGCGCTGAGCTACGGGCTGCTTACACTTGCCGGCGAACCCGATCTGCTGGCGCCAGTCACCTATGTCTACTGGTACGCGACCACGGCGTTGACCGTCGGTTATGGCGATTTTTCGCCCAAGACCGATGCTGGACGAATAGCCGCGGCAGTTTTCATCATGCCCGGCGCAATTGCCTGCTTCACGGTCGCGATCGCCAAGGCTATCGAAGGCGTGGGCGCGGTGTGGAGACAACGGCGCATGGGGATGGGGGACTATGACGAGGTGAAGAACGCGATCGTCCTTATCGGTTACGATCCGGATCGTACCCCGCACATGATCAACGAAATTATCGCCAGTTCGGAAACCGCAACCGACATCCTGCTGATGACGCGCAAGGAACTCGACCATGTCGATCCACGCTACCGCTATGTGCGCGCGACCTCGCTGACTTCAACCGCCGATCTGAACCGCGCCGGCGTGCCCCAAGCTTCGAAAGTCGTGATCTTTTCCTGGAGCGATGAGGAGACGCTTGCGGCCGCGCTCGCCGTCACTGCGCTCAACACGACGGCGCACATCGTCTGCTATTTCCGCCATTCCGAGACCGCCGCCCTGCTGACTGCGCACTGCCCGAGGGTCGAGACCGTGATGTCGCGCGATGTCGAGCTCGTCGTCAAGGCGATGAGCGATCCCGGATCGAGCCAATTGCTGACCGCGCTCGCCAGCCATACCGATGTCGGCGCGACGCTTTATACCGCGCATGCCCCCGAAACGACGAGCTTCGACGCGATGACCGAACGGCTGCGCGCGTATCGAGCGGTGCTGGTCGGCTTTGCGAAGGATGACGACCCCAACCTTCATTTCGATTTCGAAGGTGAGATCGGCCAGGGAAACAAGATATTCTATATCGCCACTGAGCGGCTGCCCGCCGCTTGGAGCTAAGGGAGGGATTGGATGAACTATAATCTGCAGGGCTTCGCGACGGGCGCGGGCAATTTCCTGATCGCCTTCGGGCTCGCCTGCCTGTTCATCGCGGTCTTCAAGCGGCTCTATCAGATGACGACGCCCTATGACGAACGCGCACTGATCGCGTCGGGCAACACCGCCGCGGCGATTACGCTGGGCGGCGCGATATTGGGCTTCGCGCTTCCGGTCGCGTCCGCGCTCGAGCAGACCGGCAGCATCGTCGAGTTTGCGCTCTGGGCAGTGCTCGCAGGTGTCATCCAGATCATCGCCTTCCTCGTCATGCGGCGCTTCATCATTGCCGATGCGCGCGGCCAGATTGAGAGCGGCAACACCGCAACAGCAGTGTATTTCGCCGCGACCTCTATCGGCGTCGGGCTGCTCAACGCCGCCAGCATGACCTATTGAACGGGAGGCGCACCATGAGTGACGAGACCACCCCCCGCCGCAAACGCAGCCGCATCGCCGGCTTTACCGCGCTCGGGCTGGCAGGAATGCTCGCGGGCTGCGGCTCCTCGCCGACCGACGAAGAGCTGTCGCGCGCCGAATGGGGCGACGCGCAGGATGTTTACGCTTTCCAGTCGGTTTCCGAATGCGCCGCCGACGGGCGTTTCAACACCGCCGAATGCACTGAAGCCGAGCAGGAAGCGTGGAACCTCAATAATCAGTCGGCGCCCAAATTCGAAAGTTTGAGCGATTGCGAGGATCAGTTCGGCATCAACGGCTGCCGATCGCAGACCCCATTTTTCGTCCCGTTGATGACGGGCTTCCTGATCGCGCAGGCGACCGATCTCGACCTGGATCTCAAGAAGAAAAAGAACAAATACAAATACGCCAGCCTCTACAAGGACAAGCGCGACGGCACCTATTACACCGGTTCCGGCGGCTTTCTCTACGCCGGTTCGGGCAATAGCTACAAGGCGGGCACGAAGGCGCTCGATCCCCCCGGCGCGCCGCGTATCATGACGCGCGGCGAAGTCTCGTCGCGCGGTGGCTTCGGCAGCCGCGCGAGTCTGAGCGGTGGCGGACGGAGCGCGTCGGGCGGCGGCTGGGGCGGGTGATCAGGGCCGCTTCGCTGGCAGTGCTGCTCGCCGGCTCGACCGCGGCCATGGCGCAGGATGGCTTGGGCGGGATGCTACCCCCTGCCCCGCTACCCGCAGCGGACGTCGTCGATCCGATCGGCGATGCCCTAAAGCGCCTGACCTATGCCGAAATCGAGGACGATCTCTCGAGCAGCCCTGACAAGACGCTCGACGCAATCGTGACCAGAGACTGCGTCAGCGAGATGCGTGCGGGCGACCGCAAATGGACGCTCGATTGGCGCAAGATCACGACGGTAGGCCCGGGCGACACTTTCGTCTTCGTCCAAGGCCCCGGCGTCCAACTCGCCATCGTCGGCGATGTGAGCAAGCCCGATCAGGCGGCGGCATTGTCCGCCCTGCATATGGCGATGCAAGCCATGCGCAGGCGATGCGGTGCTCCGGAGGCGACGGGCGATCCGCCGTTTTGAGATTGGCGGGCATTTTATGAGTTCAGGCGGCCTCGCGGATCACCTCGGCCACGCGGGCGTGGTACTCATCCCACCACGCTCGCTCCTCCGGCGATAGCATGGCAAAATCCACCAGCGTCGCATCGATCGGCGCGAAAGTCAGCGTTTCGAAACCGAGATATTCGCCCTCCGCGCCTACGATCTCGCGCTCCTCGACAAGCACGAGGTTCTCGATCCTGATGCCGTATTCGCCCTGCTTGTAATAGCCGGGCTCGTTCGAGAGGATCATGCCGGGGAGGAGTTCCTGCTCGGTGCCCGCCTGTCCGCCTGCCGATTTGGCGATGCGCTGCGGGCCTTCATGGACCGACAGGAATGCGCCGACGCCGTGGCCGGTGCCGTGGGCGTAATCCAGGCCCGCTTGCCATAGATGCATGCGTGCCAAGGTATCGAGTTGGCTGCCACGCGTACCCTTGGGGAAGACCGCGCGGGCGAGCGCGATATGGCCCTTGAGCACGCGGGTGAAACGGTCCTTCTGTTCGGCGCTGGGCTCGCCCGGGCCGATCCAGACGGTGCGGGTGACGTCGGTCGTACCATCGAGATACTGGCCGCCTGAATCGACCAGGTAGATGCTGTTGGGTTCGATCGGCAAATTGCTCGCTTCATCGACGCGGTAGTGCGGGCTTGCGGCGTGCGGCCCGGCGGCGGAGATGGTGTCGAAACTGAGATCGTGAAGGCAGCCGGTCTCCTCGCGGAACTGCTGAAGCTTCGCCGCGGCGGAAAGCTCGGTCAGTTCGCCCTTCGGGCCTTCGACGCTGAGCCATTCGAGGAATTTGGTCAGCGCCTTGCCGTCGCGTTTCTGCGCGGCGCGATGGCCGGCCTGCTCGACCGCATTCTTGGTCGCGCGCGGCAGCACGGTCGGGTCGCGCAACTCGACAATCTCAGCGCCGCCATTGCTCAGCCGCTTGAAGATCGCGGCGACCGCGCGTTCGGGATCGACCGCGACGCGCTTCCCCGCCATGGCCTCGAGCGCAGGCGCGAAGGCCGAACGCGGGTGGATGCGCACCGCATTGCCGAGATGCTGGCGCACCGCATCGTCGATCTTCTCCGGTTCGACATAAAGGTCGGCGGTGCCATCGGCTTGCAGCACCGCGAAAGACAGCGCGACGGGCGTGCGTGACACATCCGCGCCGCGCACGTTAAAGGTCCAGGCGACGCTATCCAGCGCCGAAAGAACCGCGGCATCAAGCTTATGCTCGGCCAGCCAATCGGCGACCGCAGCGCGCTTTTCCGCCGAATTGCGGCCGGTATATTGATCTTCGAGGACGATCAGCTTGGCATTCGAAGGTGCGGGCTGTTCCGCCCAGACCGCGTCGATCGGATTGCGATCGACCGCGACCAGTTCGGCACCCTTTTCCGCCAGCGCCTTGCCCGCCGCCTCGGCCCAGCCCTTGGTATGAACCCAGGGATCGTAGCCGATCCGCGCGCCGCCGGGCGCATGTTCGCCGAGCCACTGCGCGACGCTGGTTTCGGGGACGCCGACATATTGCCAGTGCGCACCATCGACCTGCTCGCGCACCTGCAGCGTATAGCGGCCGTCGGTAAAGATGGCAGCTTCCTCGCTAAGCACCACCGCCGTCCCAGCCGACCCGCCGAACCCGGTCAGCCAGCCCAGCCGCTGCGCATATTCGCCGACATACTCGCTCATATGCTCATCGCAGATCGGCACGACGAAGCCGTCCAGGGCGTCGGCCTTCAACTGTTCGCGCAATGCTTTCAGGCGGTCTTCGTGGCTGGACATGGCTGGCCTTCAATCACTAGGGGTCAGCCCATATATGCGAGGTTCTCCCCCCATGAAAGCATTGCTCGTCACCGCGCTGCTCGCAGCGTCACCTGCCCTTGCCCAGAAAGCTCCGATGACAGAATTAAACCCACCGGTCGCCGCCAAAAAGCCCCACCAATACCGCCGCCACGGCATCACCGTCTCAGACGATTATTTCTGGCTCAAGGATCAGGGCTATCCCAAGGTCGACGATGTCGAGGTGCTCGA
>CBDUBW010000038.1:0-15133 GCA_965365485.1 uncultured Aquisediminimonas sp. | reverse complement strand
GCGAATGCGCGCGGCTGGGAGTTCTTCAGCCACGGCATCTACAACACCCGCTACGCCTATGACATGAGCGAGGATCAGGAACGGGCGATCATCGAAGATTCAATCGCGACCGTTCGCGAAGCGACGGGACAGACGATCCGCGGCTGGCTCGCTCCCGCGCTGACGCACACCCCGCGAACGATGGACCTGATCGCCGAATATGGCCTCGATTACACCTGCGACCTGTATCACGACGATCAGATACAGCCGGTGAAGACGCGGATCGGCAACCTCCTATCGATTCCCTACAGCCTCGAGGTGAACGATCATTACGGGTTCTTCGTCTACAACATGAGCCCGCGCGAATATGCCGATACGCTGGTGCGACAATATCAGCGGCTCGCGGCCGAGGGCGGCACGGTGATGTGCATCCCGCTCCACGCTTACCTCATCGGGCAACCGCATCGGATCGGGCCGTTCGAGGAGGCGCTGCAGCATATCGCAGCCGACGGCCGGGGATGGCTGACCCGCGCCGGAGACATCGTCGATGCGTGGCGGGGGCAGCAATGAGTCTCGACCCCACCTATCTCCGATACCCCGACCGCCGCCACGGCTACGACCATGACCTGTACAGCTGGTCGGCGATTAACGACCGGCCGCCCGTCACTTGGCCAGATGCGAAGTCGGTCGCGGTCTGGCTCTGCGTCAGCCTCGAGTGGTTTCCGCTCGAGCCCAGCGACACGCCGTTTCGCGCGCCGGGGCATATGCAGACCGCCTATCCCGATTACCGTCACTATACGGCGCGCGAATATGGCACGCGGATCGGCTTATACCGGTTGCTCGACGCCTTTGCGAAAGCGGACGTCAAGGCAAGCATCGCGGTCAATTCGGCGATTGCCGAACGCTACGCTCCGATTATCGCCGATATCGTCGCGGACGGGCATGAGATCATCGCGCATTCGACCGACATGAACGGCACCATCGCCAGCGGACTTCTAATCGACGAGGAACGCACGCTGATTACGAAATCACTCGACTCGCTAGAGGCTGCGACCGGCACGCGTCCGCAAGGCTGGCTCTCGATCGCCCGCTCGCAAAGCTGGAATACTCCCGACCTGCTTCGCGAAGCGGGGGTGCGCTACTGCTGCGACTGGGTGAATGACGAGCAGCCCTGGCGGTTCGCAAACGGTCTGATCAACCTGCCGCTCAATCACGAGCTCAGCGATCGCCAGATCATCGCCACGCAGCAACAATCGGCGGACAGCTATGCACGGCAGATCGAGGATGCGTTCGAATGGCTGGCGCAAGAGGGCGGGCGCGTGCTGCCACTGCACCTTACGCCGTACATCATGGGCCTGCCCTACCGCATCGGCGCGTTCGAGGCGCTACTCGAACGGCTGACGGCGCGCGAAGACGCTTGGTTTGCGACAGGTGGTGAGATCGTCGAGAAGTGGGCGCGGCAGCAGTGATCGACGTCCGCAATCCGCGCACCGGAGAAGTCGATTACCAGATCGAGGCAGCCAACAGAGACGATATCGCCGCCGCCGCAGCTCGCCTCCGTGCGGCGCAGCCCGCTTGGGCGAAACTCGAAGCGCTTGCACGCGCCGAAGCGCTCATCGCCTGGGCCGATGCCGTCGATGCTGCCGCCCCCGCGCTCGTCGAAAAGCTCAGCATCGATACCGGCCGCCTTGCCATCGCGCGGATCGAAGTGGCGGGCGTGGCGGGGACGATGCGGCGCTGGGCGGCGCAGGGGCCGGGGCTGCTCGCCTCGCTCGACCGCGCCGATGTCCAGACTGCCAATCCTACCATCACCTATGGCGCGCGGCATGTGCCCTACCCACTGTTCGGGGCGATCGCACCTTGGAACTTTCCGCTGCTGCTGGCGCTGATCGACGCGATCCCGGCGCTGATGGCGGGGTGCGCCGCGCTGATCAAACCGTCCGAAGTGACGCCGCGCTTCATCCCGGTGTTGCGCGAGACCATCGCGGCGGTGCCCGCGCTGGCGGATGTGGTAGCAATCGTCGAGGGCGATGCGGCGACGGGGCAGGCCATCGTCGAGCATGTCGATTATGTCTGCTTCACCGGATCGGTGGCGACGGGACGAAAGGTTGCGGAGGCCGCAGCGCGCGCCTTTATCCCTGCCAATCTTGAGCTGGGCGGCAAGGATCCGATGATTATACTCGCGTCGGCCGACCCACAGGCGGCAGCGACCATCGCCTTGCGCGCGAGCGTTCAGGCGAGTGGCCAGGCCTGCCAGTCGATCGAGCGGGTGTATGTCGCGCGCGCAATCGCCGAGCCGTTTCTCTCCGCTTTGATCGAAGCGGCGAAAGCCGCGCGGCTCAACTTCCCCGATATTGCCCAAGGCGAGATCGGACCGTTCATTTTTCAGCCGCAAGCCGACAAAGTGGCCGATCAACTTGCCGACGCCGTCGCCAAGGGTGCCACCATTCTGACCGGGGGCGAGATCGAGACGCTCGGCGGAGGTAAGTATCTGCGACCGACCGTGCTGACCGGCGTCACGCCCGACATGGCGGTGATTGCCGAAGAGACGTTCGGCCCGGTCATTCCCGTCACCATATTCGACGATGTCGAAGAGGCGATCGCGCTCGCCAATGAAAGCGTATACGGGCTTTCTGCCGCGGTGATCGGCGATGTGCACGAGGCCGAGGCGGTGGCCGCGCGGCTCGAAGCCGGAGCGATTTCGATCAATGACGGCGCGCTGACCGCGAGCGTGTGGGAAGCGACCAATGCAAGCTTCAAGCTTTCGGGGATGGGCCCTTCGCGCATGGGGCCGAGCGGATTGACACGCTTCCTGCGGACGCAAGCGATCATTCGCCAGAACGGCGCGCCAGCCCCGCTTGCGTAACAGGGAGAAGACCATGAAGACAATAGTCGCCTTTGCCGCCACGCTGCTGGCCTTGCCTGCCTTCGCGCAAACCTCTCCTGGCGTCGAAAAGCCTGCCGAAAAGCTGCCGACCGATATCCGCCGCACGACGATGATCGTGCGCAGCATCGACAATTCGCTCAAACTTTACCGCGACGTGCTCGGGCTCAAGGTCAATTACGATACGGTCGTCACCATGTCGGGCGTGGCGTTGCCTGCGGGCAAGCCGGGCGCCAAGGCGCGGCTGGTGCTGCTCAACGGCAACGATCCCTTCATCGGCTGGATCGGACTGATGGAATGGATCGATCCGCGCCTGCCCGATCCCGGCCCCTATCCCACGCGCATGGGGATCGGCGGGCATGTCATCATCACGCAGACCGCCGATCTCGATCGCCGCTGCGCCGAGGCCGCGAAGGTGCCGGGCGTCACCGTCACCGCGCCGCCCCGAATGCAGCAATATCCCGGCCGCAACGGCGGCCCGCCGATCGAGGTCAAAGGGTGCAATTTCTTCGATCCCGACGGCACGCTGATCGAGATGAACCAGCTGATCAAATAGGGGGCGGCGATGCGAGCGTGGACGATAGGCGCGCAGAGCGGGATCGACGGACTGCAATTGCGCGACCTGCCGGAGCCTCAGCCTGACCCGGGCGAGATCGTCGTGCGGACGGTCGCGGCGGGGCTCAACTATCGTGATCTTATGCTCGCGCGCCGGGCCTATGGCGCGCCGCAGCCCGACACCCGGGTGCCGCTTTCGGACGGCGTCGGCATTATCGAAAGCCTGGGCGAAGAGGTGACGGGCATCGCGATTGGCGACCGCGTGATCGCGCCCAATTTCGTCACCTGGCGCGATGGACCGTTTGGGATGGCGGCGTTTGGCCGCGATCTCGGCGTGACTGCCGATGGCTGGCTCGCCGAAAGGATCCTGCTGCCCGCCGATGCCGCGATCGCGGTGCCTGATGTCGTCTCCGATGAAACCGCAGCAGTGTTGGCGGTTGCGGGTGGGACGGTGTGGAATGCGATGATTGCGTTCGGTCAGGCCAAAGCAGGTGATCTCGTGCTGGCGCAAGGCACGGGCGGAATTGCCATCTTCGCCCTGCAATTGGCCAAAGCGATCGGTGCGGACTTCGCGATCACCTCGTCGAGCGATGAGAAGCTCGCGCGCTGCCGCGAACTGGGCGCCGATTTCACCATCAATTATCGCGAACGTCCCGATTGGGGAAAGGCTTTGCTCGAAGCGAGCGGGGGGCGCGGGGCCGATATCGTCGTCGATACCCTAGGCTTCGCAGGTCTGTCCGAGACGATCACCGCGACCGCCGTCGAGGGCCGAATCGCGACGCTCGGCGGTTTGAGCGGCAGCCCCGCGGACGGCATCCCGCCCGCCACGCAGGGGGTGCTGATCGGCAAGAATATCACCATCAAGGGCATCGCTTCGGGCAGCCGCGCGATGCTGGCTGAGGCGCTGCGCACCGTAGCCGAGGCGAGGATCGAGACGGTCATCGATCGCCGGTTCGGCTTCGCCGACGCGACCGCCGCCTACGCTTATCTTCAACGCGGCGGGCATCTGGGCAAGGTGCTGATTCGCCAGTGATACACAGCCTGGAAGTTCAGTAAGTTCAGTGGGTCGAGCTCTGTTTGAACGCGAAACAGCGAAAAATGCGACCGGGGTCAGCAAGAGTAGAAGAAGAAAAAGACCATGTTCCGCGTGAAACATAATAGGAACATATTAGTGCGCTGTCAAGAGGAATACTCCTAGTTAAAGGAGCTTCAATAGTCCCTCGACACTCGAACCGCCGCACTCTGCCGTCCAAGCGTGTTGATGGTCGACAGCACCGAGAGCCAGCGCGTGATCGCGAATTCGGCGCGCGTCGCAGAATAGCCCTGCCCGTCGGTGATCACCTCGACGTAAAGCCGCCGGGTGATGTATTTTCCGGCCGCCACGGAGGTACCCTGCCCCGTAACGGTATCGGCGGGCAGAATGCGCAGCCGATCGAGCCCGATCGCGTTCCTGAGCGCGTTGATCGGGTTGAGCCCGCCCCCGCCGCCGCTCAAGCTCGCCACCGCGGCCGCGAGTTGGAGCGCTTCGGGCGCCGACAGGTTGGTGATCGAACTGCCGAACAACAGACGCGCAAGCAACTCGTCCTGCGGCAAGGCCGGGACGCTCGAAAAGGCGATTTCGGGCTTCTGGCCGGTGCCGGTAACGCGGATCGTCGCGTTCAATCCCTGCGTATCGCCGGTCGCGACGATATCGAGGATCGGATCGGGCGGGCTTTCCCCCTGGAAACGGATTTGTCCGCGCGTCAGATCGAAGCGACGCCCCGCAAACTCGTAGCCGCCACGCAGCAGATCGGCGCGGCCCACGATCCGCGGGCTATCGACGCTGCCCGAAATTTCGAGATTGGCGCGCCACTCGCTTTCGATGCCCAGACCGGAGACTTGCAACCGGTTGGGGGCGCGCGCCTTTAGCGCCAGCCGCCACGGCAGGGCGGGGGCCGGAGGCGCGCTCCGGTCCGCGACAGTGTTGATCTCGCGCACATTGAGCCGCGGCACCGCCTGCGCCGCTGTCGCGCGGCCCAAGCGGAAGGCACTGCGATCGAGCACGACATCGCCGGAGATCAGCCCGCCCTGGCCTTGCGACACGATCGAGAGCGGCCCGGTGATGGTCGCGCCGATATCGTCGCGCGCGAGCAGCACCGCCTTATCGGCCTGAAGCGCGAGATCCATGCCGATGCCGGTCTCGCCCCCAAATTCGAACGCGCCACGCCCGGTGACGGTGCCGCTACCGGCATTGGCGGTGAGCGTATCGATGACAAGCCGCGAGCCGCCGAAGCGGCCATTGGCCTTGACCTGCGTCAGCACCATGCCCGTGACCGGGCTTTCGATCCGTGCGCCAGTGGTGCGCACCGATCCGCGGATGACCGGGCGCGCGATCGTTCCCGTTACGTCGGCGCCGATCGCGACGGGGCCCGACACGTCGAAGCCCTCCGCCCCGGTCAGCCGCCACAGCGTATCGGCGGCGCCATTGAAGCGGAGCTGCGCGAACATCGTGCCGCGCCTCAGGCGTTCGATCAGACTGCCGCCGCCCGTTGGGGTGATACGCGCCTGGACCCGGCCGATCGTCTGCCCACCGCTGACCGCGATCGCGCGCATTGCCGCGTTTGTCGGCGTCAGCACGGCATTGATGCCGACATCGACCGGCCGCGAAGACAGCACCAGACCCGATCGCGACAGCCCCTTGATCCGCGCGTCGAGCCTGCCGGTCGGCGCCCCGCCCGCCGGCATGCGATAGCTCAGCGTGCCGCTGGCGCTTCCCGCCAGCCCCAGCCGCGGCACGAACATGTCGATGATCGTCAGCGGCATCTGCGTGACGTTGGCCTCGATCTCGCTGCCAGCACCACCGAACAGCCCGGCGACGCGCGCCTGCCCGCCGCCGAAGGTGAGCGCGGTCGGCTGCAAGCGCCAGCCGCCCGCCTCTCGCACCAGCACGGCAGGCGCGGCCAGTTGCAAAGGCCGGCGATCGACGCTGCCGCTGCCGACAGCCTCGATGCGGTTGGACGAGATGCGCGCGACGGTCTGAAATTCGAAACTGCGGCCCCGCGCGCCCGCGAACGAAGCGCGCACCTCTCCGCTGCCGCCGCGCAGCTTTACGTTCGCCGCCAAACGCGCGAGCGAGATGTTGCCGCGCTGCAACCCCTGCCCGGTAAAAGTGCCGTCGATCGTCATGCCGCGGGGATCGAGCAGGATGACGCCATCGAACTGGCCGCGCCGCGCGGCGAGCAGCGGCGGCCCCGCCAACCGCATTTCGCGCGCGCGCAGATGCGCTTCGATCCGCTGGATGCCGTTTTGCGGCGCGAGATCGAGCGTGCCAGCCAGCCCGCTTCCATCAATCGTCAGCCGCCCTTCGAGCCCGCCAGTCAGCGCGCGCAACGAGCCGCTGGCGGTCACGCCCGAGGCGTTGAGCCGCGCGATACGGATGATGGCGGGCGCGCCTTTGGGCAGCAGGATCTCGCCATTGCCGGTGAAGGGCCCGATCATCGAGCCGCCTGCCGCGGTCCAAGCGAAGCCCGACGAAGTCGGTTCGAGCTTTAATCTGACATCGCTCAGCCCGGCCGCGGCATTGGGGCTGGCAAGCAGCAGATCGATCCGCGGCCGCGCGATATTGCCTTCGAGCGCGAGCGTGAACGGTCCGTAGCTTTTTTGCCGCCCGGTGGCGCGGATACGAAAGCTGCCGTCGCGCATGCGCGCGCCCTCGCCGCTCATCGTCAGCGACGGCGCGGTGAGTTTGAGATTGCGCAGATAGAGCACGCCATCGGCACCGCGTTCGAGGCCGGTTTCGAGATAGGGCAGCCCGCCCGCCAGCCCCGCCAGAAACGCATTGTCGAAGCGGCGCACCCAGGCCTGACCGCGCCCGATTATGCGCGTGCCCTGTCCGTTCGCGCCGGGCACCACCTTCAATTCGCTCTTGACATCGACGATGCCGAGCCCGGGGATGAGGTAGCGATCGAGCTGCCCCGCAAGCCCGATATCGTAGCGCCCGGTCGCGAGATCGACGAGCAGCGTCAGCCTGCCTGAAAGCTTGTCCGATCTGAGTACCAGGCCATCGCCGGTAATCAGCGAGGAACTCGCGCGCAGCACGCCCGTGACGCTGAGATTCGCGAGAATACCGCCGGCAACATCGCCCACCCCGGTCACCCGCCGCGCGGTGAGCTTCACCGGAATCGAAACCGGAGATCCTCCCAGCCGCCCCTGCCCCGAGGCGCGGACGCCTTCGATACCGGTTCGATCGAAAAACACCTGCGGGCTGGTGAGAAGATAGTCGAAGGCGGCGTTGCGGAACGCGCCGTTCAACCGCAGCTTCAATTCGACATCGCGACCGCGCATGTTGGCGAAGAGTGCCGAAGGATCGCGCAGCCGCACCCCGATCAGTTCATTATCGAAGCGGTTGGTGCCGAGATCGGCGATGCCGCGCGCTTCGACCGCGAGTGCATCCGAGACGAGGCGAAGGTTGTGATCGAGCCGACGATCGGCGAGCGTCGCATCGCCGCGCACGCGGATCAGCGGCCCGGCCAATCGCTGCACGCGGCCCTTGGTGATGCTTGCCAGGGCGAGGCGACCGTCGAGCCCGAAGACGCCTTTATTGGCTGTCAGCGCGAGATCGGCGATGCGTTTGCCCGCGACGATGGCGACACCCGAACCCTGCCATTGGCTCCAGCTGCCATCGCCGCGCACCGAGACCGAGACCGGCTTGGCGGTGCCGAGCATCGCACCGATGACGCCGCCTGCGGGCGCGCTGAGCTGGGTGTCGATATCGAACCGGTCGCGATCGGGCGCGGCATCGAGAACAAGCGCGAGGCGATCGCCGCCTTCCGCCAGCGCTGCAAGCTGCACCATTGCCCGCCCGTCGCGTATGTCGGCCTTGCCGCTCAGCCTGCCGATCCGCGCGGCGCCGGCAATCCCCTTGGCGATCCGCAACCGCTCGACCGTCAGCTGGCCGATGCGGATATCGAAAACAGGCAGGATTGGCGCGTCGGGATCGCCGGGGTTGAGCTTGGGCAGGCGGTGCAACGTGGCCTGGGGGATTGTCAGCGAATTGATGTCGAGCGCGTTCGCCGTCACCCAGCGCCACGGCCGCCAATCGAGCCGCGCTTCGTTGGCCGACAGGAACAGGCCTTGCGGATCGGACAGGCGCACATCGCGCAATGTCGCCTTGCCGTAGATCGATCCTTCGATCCGCCCGATCCTGATCTTCAATCCCGATTTGGGAGAAAGCGCCGCAAGGCGATCGAGGATGGCGCGGTGACCGATATCGGTATCGGCAACCCAGGCCAGCAAAGCGGCCAGCAGCGCGAGGACGATCGCGGCGATCCCGGCGCGCTTCGCCCACCGCATCTAGAAGGCCTGACCCAGCGAGACATAGACGGTGATGCGCGTATCGCCGGGGCGGGGATTGAGCGGCGTGCCGAGATCGATGCGGATCGGCCCGAAGCTCGAATAATAGCGCGCGCCGATGCCGGCACCGTAGCGAAATCCATCGAAGTCTGGTGTCGAGCCTGAATAGACATTGCCGCCATCGATGAAGGGAACGACGCCGAGATCGCCGAAGCGGATGCGGGCTTCGAGCCCGAACTCGACGACGCTCTTGCCGCCGACCGGATCGTTGAGCGCGTCGCGCGGGCCGACCATCTGATAGCCATAGCCACGGATCGAGCCGCCTCCGCCTGCGTAGAAGCGCCGCGACGGGGCGATGTTGAGCTGGCCCGCCCCCGCGATCGTGCCGACCTTGGCGCGCCCGGCAACCACGACGTTCTTGCCCGCAGGCAGATAAGCGCTGCCTTCCAGCTGCGCGCGGACATAGGTTTCGGTGCCCGACTGCAGCGAGGCTTCGGGCGTCAGCCGCCCGCCCACTCGGAAACCGCGGGTGGGGTTGAGCAGATCGTCCGAGGCATCATAGCCGAGCGCCAATGGCAGCGCGCCGATGAAGAAGGTGCGGCGGACATCGCCCAATGCGCGGCTGGCGTCGCGCTCGTCGGAGGCGAGCAGCTCGAACCCAGCGCTCCACGTCCATTTCTTCTGCCAGATGATCGTGCTGACGCGTTCGAGACTGCCGCCGATTTCGAAGGTGGTCGCATCGAAGGCGTCGCGTTCGACATTCGCGCCGAAGATGCGCGCGTTGAGAATGCGGTCACGTTTGCGGAAGTTCGACTGGCGCAGCACCGCGCCGAGATATTGTTCCTGCGTGCCCGCCACGCCGCGAAAGGTGACGGCGCCTTCGGGGCGGATCAGGTTGCGGTGCGTCCAGCTCGCCTCGACGCGCGCGCCCTCGCCCGTGCCATAACCGATTTCGCCCGCGATGGTGCGCGGTGGGCCGGGCTCGAGCGTGACTTCGAGATCGGCGAGCGCCGCGCTCTCACCCGGCACCGGCACGACCCCGACCGACGACATCAGCCCCGTCGCGACGAGCGCGCGTTTGAGATCTTCGACCATGTCCTGATTGTAGAGTTCGCCGGGCTTGAAACGCGCGATCCGCGCGACATGCTTGGCGCCGAAGGGCGGCTTGCTGCTCTTGACGATGAAACGACCGATCCGCCGTTCACCGCCGGGATCGACCTTCAGCCGCAGTGTCGCGGTGCGCTTTTCGTGATCGACGACGACGTCGCTCTGTTCGACCTTGGCGAAGGGATAGCCTTCGGACTTGATCTGCGCGGCGACGGCCGCTTCGCCGCTGATCACGTTGGCGGCATCGACAGGATCGTTTTCGTCGACGGCGAAAGCGTCGCGCAGTTCATCGGCGCGCTCGCCCGTTTGCGCCAGGCCCGTGACATCGACTTCGGCAAAGCGATACAGCGGGCCCGGTTCAGCGATCAGGCGGACGGCGATCGCCTCGCCGCTGCTGTCGATCTCGGTTTCGACGAGCGCGTCATAATAGCCATGCGATCGCAGCAGTTCGGACAGCAGATCGGCATCCTCACGCGCGCGCCTGTCGATCTGCGCGGCGTTGGCTTCCTTGCCCTCACCATCCTTCAACGTGGAAAGCGTTTCGAACTGCGCGACGATATCGTCACGCTGCGCCTCCGAAAGCCCGACGATCTGGGTGCGATAACGGCGCTCATCCGGGACATCGGCGGCGGCGGTCGTCCCCTCGCTGGTCGACTCCGCCATGTCAGGCCAGGCGACGCCGATATCGTCCATCGGCGCGAGCGGCGATTCCGGATCGAGTTCGGCGGTTCCGGCATCTTGCGCCATGGCCGGGGCGACGGGGGTAAGCGCCAGCAGGCAAACGCACGCCAATAAGCGCGAACGGTTACGGCGCGACACCATCGCTTCGCCCTAGCGAGGGGCTGCGCGCCCCGCCAGCGGCAAGTGCGGCGAGCGCCCTCAGTGCAACGTCGTCACGCTCCCGCCCGGCGAAAGTGCGTCGATCATCCGTGCCACTTGCCGCCAGTGGCAGAATTTATGGACATTGCCTCGCTCGCGGCTGGCCTGGGCAAGGTCCGCAGCCCGATCCTGAGCGTCGCCGCCATGTGCGCCGATAAGCGCGGTCGCGGCATCCGCCACGGCGCGGTCGCAGATGATGTAATGCATGGCGTGCGCTTAGCAGGTCGGGACTAAGTTTCCGCTTGATGACGTGGTGAACGCTTCGTTGACCGCGAGCGCATAAAAAAAGGGCGGACCCGAAGGCCCGCCCCAAATCTTTCGGTCTAGCTTGCCGTTAGAACGACAGGCGAACCGTTGCCGAGTAGCGGCGACCCAGCGCGTCGTAGCTCGACGGGAAGGTGTTGCCACTGTTGAACGTCGTCGAACCGGCGTTGTTGCCTGTCAGCGGCGGCTGCTTGTCGAGCAGGTTCTGCACCGACAGCGTCAGCACAACATTGTCGGTCACGCTGATGCGGCTCGACAGGTCGAAGTAGTCGTACGAGTTGATCTTGCCGAAGTTCGTCGTCCGGCCGCCAACGCCCGGGACACCAGCGCCGATCGTGCCGTTAAAGAACGGGCCCGACCCATTGACCGGATCGGCGTCGAGCGGCTCCTGAACCACACCGTCGATGTGGCGCCACAGCAACGAAACATCGATTCGATCGTCGAACGACAGGGTCGTCCGCTGCGACCACTGGAATTCGGGCTGGATCGAAGCGAAGTTGGCGCTGAAGAAGCCGACCGATTCACGATTGATGCTAACCGGGCTGGCAACGAAGGCGTTGAACTTCGAGTTGAAGGTGTAGTTGCCGTTGAAGCTCAGCGCGAGGCCGATGTCATCGGTGATGTCGGTGCGATAGTTCAGGATCACATCGATGCCGTCGGTTTCGAGCGAGCCCGAGTTCGACAGAGTCTGCGGCAAGCCGGTGAACGTGTTCGGATCACCGCTCAAACCACCATCGGCGGGGCTGCGACGAATGCCCGTGCACGCTGCACTGGTTGACGAACCGGGAGCGGGATTGAAAACGTCCGTCCCAAAACAAGCCGCGATAACGTCGCCCGGAGTGGGAAAGGAGATCGCCCGCTTCACCTTGATATTGTAGTAATCGACCGAAGCCGTGAAGCCGGGGATGAAGGACGGCTGGAAAATCGCGCCGATTGTATAGCTGTCCGACTTTTCGGGGCGAATGTTGACGTTGCCACCACCCGTCGAGTTAACCTGTCCGGCATTGGGCTGCGGAATGATGTTTATGTTTCCGAGAGTGGCGCCCTGTGCAAGGCAGACTGCCCGCAGTTCCCCGGTCGGACCGCCGGCCGGGCGGCCGGGCAGAACAGCGCCGGCCGTAGTCAGCGTTGCGCAGGGATCGACACCGAGATTGGTCAGCGTCGTATTCACAGGCGAGAACAGTTCGTTGATGTTCGGAGCGCGAACTGCGCGTGCATAGTTGCCGCGGATCGTGAACCCATCGACGAACTCCCAGCTGCCGCCAGCCTTATAGGTGGTGGTGCTATAGCTTGGGTTGCCTGGCGCATCGACCTTATAATCCGAATAACGGATACCGGCTTCGACGGTCAAATTCTGGAAGAACGACCGATCTGACACGAGCGGGACGACGACCTCTGCGACGGCTTCGTAAACATCATAGCCGCCGCGAACATTTGGTGTGGCACCACCGGCGCCGCCGAGATCGCCCGAAGAGGCCAAGGTATCGGCGCCCTGCTGCGCAGTATATTTGCGATACTCACCGCCTACCGCGAACGCGATCGGGTCTTCGGCGTAAGGGCTGGTGAAGCCAAAATCGCCGCTGATCGTCGCCCTGGCCTGCGCCAGCGTGGTCTTGGTGAAGCTCTGGCTTTCCTGAACAAGAAACGGAATTGCCGCTTGATCAATGGTGCCAAAGAAGTTGGCGGGGACGCAACCGTTCGAGGTATCCAGGCATACTGGGGCCGCCGGTGTTCCGACCGCACGCAGAGACTGCCGAACGCGCGAATTGAGCGTGTAGTTCTGGATGACCTGTCGATTTTCGGACTCACCGTAAGCGCCCGACACGTCCCAATCGATCGAGTCGGTGATCGCGCCACGGAGGCCCACCTTATAGTCGAAAATGGTTGTCGTGTATTCGGAGATACGCGGACCGGCTTCGATGGCACGACGCGCCAAGGTGCTCTGCGGGTTGGGGTTGAAGCCTTCACCTGCTTCGATCGTGCCGTTTCCGTTCACATCGAACGGCGTAAAGCCACCCAGACCGATTTCACGATAGGCCGCATCTCCTGGGCGCAAACCCGGTGCCGCTGCCGCATCGCATTCCGCCTGCGAGAAGCGCGGGGTGTAGACAGTCGCACTCGGGTTGACGTCGAACGCGCAGAACTGGTTACGCGCCGTCGTCGGCAAAAATGGGTTGTTGAGCGGAATATTGACACCGATGCTGAACGCGCCGGAAGGCGCGATGATCGTGTTGACGGTGTTCTTCGAGAACAATCCGCGCGTGTAAACCTCGACTGCATCCGAAACTTCGTAACGCGCCTGACCATACAAGTTGAACCGTTCGAACGGCGTCTGAAAGATGTTGAACGGGTTGAAGTTAAAGGTCGAGAAGGTCGGAACGATAACGCCGGCAGCATTGATTTGGTTGGTGCCGCCGTTGCCAGAATTGGGGGTAGGTACGCCCACCGAGGCAGCAAGGCGTGTGCCCGAGAATCGCGACGGGAAGGCCGTACCTGACCCGAGCGCGGTGCCAGCGAAAGAGTCGATCGTGGTCAGTGAAATATCACGCGCGCCCTGATAAACCGGATCGGCTTCCTGATAGCCAACCGAAAAGACTGCGTTACCGCGACCATCATCGAAGTTTGCACCGATCGAAATATCGGCGCGGATCGTGTTGCCGTCACCCTCTTCGGTGATCTGATCGGAAAGCTGCACTTCGATCCCAGAGAAATTCTGCTTGGTGACGAAGTTGACGACACCCGAGATGGCGTCCGCGCCGTAGGTGGTCGAGGCACCGCCGGTCAGCACGTCGACGCGGTCGACGAGCGCAAGCGGGATGTTGTTCAAGTCGACGCGACCGAGGAAATCGGCGGGGACGATGCGGTTGCCGTCGAGCAGGACAATATTACGGTTCGAACCGAGGCCACGCAGGTTGACGTACGACGCACCGCCGTTGCCGTTGTTGACCGCCGAACCGATCGACGGGACGACGCCGGGAATTTCACGAAGAATCTCTTCCGCGACGTTCGCGCCCAAAAGCTCGACTTCTTCCGCCGAGGTTACGTTGACGGGGGCCGAACGCTCGAGGTTCGGGTTGCTGATCAGCGAGCCGGTGACGACGATTTCATCGCCCGCAATCTCTTCAGGCGAAGAGGCTTCCTGCGGATCGGCGGTTGCACCCACCGTTTGCGCGTAGGCGGGGCCGGCGAGCAACGCGAGGCCGAGCACGACGGGCGCGACGCCAGCCTTCAGGCTCGAAAATTTCTGAGTGTTCTTCACTATCCAGTCCCTTATTCTGGAGGTGCAGCCGGGGCCGCATGGCTTTTCGTCGCGCAAGGGAATGGGTTTTGACACCATCCCCAAGTGCCGACTTGTGGCGGGCTTGCCCAAAGCTGAACGGCAAGTAAACGGCTTTCGTCCCGGCCGCGAACGCTTAGCCAGCACCTGTAACTTTAATGCAACAGTGCTCATGCAGTTGGCTTCGCCCCCGAACCATGGCAATCGGCGCGAACCTATATTGGGAGAAAGTGCGATGACGGGTACGACGAGGTTCCGGCTGACGGCGGCGTTGCTGGCCATGTCCTGCTGGCCGTCGGGCGCGCTCGCCGCCAAGGATCCGCCGCCCCGCCCCGCGCTGTTCCAGCAATTGGTCGATTGCCGCGCGATCGCCGATAATGCGGCGCGCCTTACCTGCTATGATGCGCAGGTCGCGAAACTCGACGAAGCCGAGCGTGCGAGCGATGTCGTGGTGGTCGATCGCGCCGAAATCAAAAAGGCGCGCAAAGGGCTGTTCGGGCTTTCGCTGCCCGATCTCGGCAGTATCTTCGGCGGAAAGAAGGACGGCGATCCCGAGCCCGAACTCACCGAGATTGAATCGACCGTCAGGGCCGCCGCGATCGGAGCGGGCGGCAAGCTCACCGTCATCATCGCCGATGGCGCGCGCTGGGTTCAGACCGATACCAAGGCGATGCGCGTCCCCAAGGCCGGCACGCCGGTGAAAATACGAAAGGCCGCGATGGGATCGTTCTTCATGAACATCGACGATCGCCCGGGTATAAAGGTGATGCGGCAGAACTAGCGCGGGGAACCGCCGCTCGGCCTGCGAGTTTCGCAGGCCGGAGGTGCGCCATGCCCAGAGGATCGAAGGACGCTTA
>CBDUBW010000037.1:0-15345 GCA_965365485.1 uncultured Aquisediminimonas sp. | reverse complement strand
ACAATGGAGGCAAACCGCGTCCCGGGCCTGTATATAATCGGCGAGGCGGTCGATGTGACCGGCTGGCTCGGCGGCTACAACTTTCAATGGGCTTGGGCGAGCGGATGGGCGGCCGGGCAGGCGATATAAATAACCGCCGGAAATCCTTGACCTGAGCATAATGTTCTGGTAATGTTCCCTGTGAGAGAAAGACTGGCCGATATCAGAGCGAGAGCCGTGCGAGAGCACGAATCGCTCCGCGTGCGCACAGCGGTGCGTCAACGCGCGGCTTTGCGATCACGCAACTGGCATGACGCCTTTTTTGGAGGCCTTCGCGCGAGGCGCCTCGTTGTCTGCGGCGGCGGCCGGGGCAGGTGTCTCACGCAGTTCTGTTTATTGGGCGAAAACCCATCTTCCCGGATTTGCCCACGCCATCGGGCTCATATCCGAAGCGCAGCGCGGTTCGACGATGAAAGCCAACCGACTGACGCACTTTCCCGCTGACGTCTTGTCATCTTTGTCACGCGAAACTGCACAGATTGCTTCGCGGGCGCGGGCGACCGGAAACGAAGCGCCCTGCTCACGAAATTCCTTTCCACTTTCTGACAAATCCGCCATTTCTGCGCTCATGATTTCGCGCCAGGGGAAGGCTCACCGCTCATGATCAGAACCATAGTCGCCCATTCGCTCGCCTGTCTTTCGCTCATGCTTGCCGTGCCTGCCGTTGCAACGCCGTCGGACGATCTCAACGCCGTTCTCGCCGATCATTGGAAGGCTTTCCTCGCCGCCAATCCGGTCTACGCAACCGCGCTCGGCACGCGCGACTATGACGACCGCATCCGCGACGTCAGCCTCGCCCAGGCCGATCGCGACGCGGCGGCGGCGAAGGGGTTTCTTGAGCGGTTGAAGGCGATCCCCGATTCGGAACTGACGCCTGCCGAGCGCACCAACAAGGGGGTGCTCACACGCCTGCTCAACGAGCAGATCGAGGCCAATGGTTTCGGCCAAAGGACCATGCTCTTTTCGACCTACGATGGCTGGCATCAGGGCTTTGCGGGAATGGCGGACAATCTGCCTTTTTTCCGCCGCGCCGATTATGAAAGCTATCTGACGCGGCTTGCGCAATATCCCAAGCTCAACGGCGAAGCGATCGCGATCTCGCGTCAGGCGCTCGCCAAGGGCTTCATCCAGCCGTGCGAAGCGTTGGGCGGGTTCGAGAACACGATCATGGGCGCGGTCGGCGGCGCGCCCGAGGAGACACGCTTCTACACGCCGTTCAAGGGGGCCAAGCCCGCCGATATCAGCGAGGCCGATTGGAGCGCGATGAAGGCACGCGCGGTCTCGATCATCCGCGACACGCTGACCCCGGAATACAAAAAATTCTCCGATTTCTATGTCGGCGAATACAAGCCCAAATGCCGCAAGACGATCGGCGCTTCGGCGATGCCCGGCGGCGCGCTCTATTATGCCGCGCAGGCGCGCGTTCACACCACGACCGATCTCTCGCCCGATGCGATCCACAAGATCGGGCTTGCCGAAGTGGCGCGCATCCTCAACCGCATGGATGGCGTCGCCAAGCAGGCGGGGTTCAAGACGCGGCAGGAGTTCATCGCCAAGCTGCGCACCGATCCGCAATATTATGCAAAGTCGCCCGAGGAGCTGATGGAAGCGGCCTCGCGCCAGGCAAAGATCATCGACGGGATGATGCCGCGCTACTTTGGCACGCTGCCGCGCCTGCCCTACGGCCTCAAGGAAATCCCCAAAGAGACGGCGGAGACGACGACCACCGCCTATTACAACCAGGGGTCTCCGGTCAGCGGGATCGCTGGCAATTATTACGTCAACACTTCGAAACTCGATCAGCGTCCCTTGTACGAATTGCCCGCGCTGACGGTGCACGAGGCCGTCCCCGGCCATCATCACCAGATCGCGCTTCAGCAGGAAGTGCCGCTGCCAGAATTCCGCAAGAATGCGGCCTTCTTCACCGCCTTTACCGAGGGCTGGGGGCTGTACACCGAATATCTCGGCGAGGAGATGGGCATTTACGATACGCCCGAAAAGATGATGGGGCGGCTGTCCTACGAGATGTGGCGCGCCTGCCGCCTGGTCGTCGACACCGGCATGCATTCGAAGGGCTGGAGCAAAGCGCAGGCAATCGCCTTCATGACCGAGAACAGCGCGCTTTCCGCCGCCAATATCGAGGCCGAGGTCAATCGCTATATCAGCTGGCCTGGGCAGGCGCTGGGCTACAAGATCGGCGAGATTCGCATTCGCGAGCTGCGCGGCAAGGCGGAAAAGGCGCTGGGCGAAAGGTTCGAGCTGCGGCGTTTCCACGATGCGGTGCTGCTGCAAGGCTCGGTGCCGCTCGATGTGCTCGAACGGCAAGTGGATGATTGGATCGCGGCCGAGAAGCGGCGGGGCTAATCGATGCGCCAATGCGCTTCCTGCGGCAACACCCTCACCGATGCTGCGACATTCTGTCCCGCTTGCGGCGCCGAGGTGCCGCTCGCCGCTCCGCCACCCGAAACATCCGATAAACCCAAATTCTGCGCTTCCTGCGGTGCGCCGCTCGCGCCCGGCGCGCGTTTCTGCCCATCGTGCGGCGCGGCTGCGACGGGTTCGACGACGCCGTCTCCCGTCGCCCCCGTGTCAGTCGCGCCTGCGGTGGCACCGCTTCCGGTCGCCGACGAACCTGCCGCCGGCCCGTCACGCAATCTGCTGATCGGCGCGGGCGTCGCGCTGCTGATCGTCGCGCTGCTGGTGTGGTTCAATCGTTTCGAACTGCTGGGCCTTGACCGGCCGGAGGGCAAAGAGAGTGCCGCTCTCGGTGAAGAGACGGTGATGTATGCGGTCGCCAACGCCAATCTGCGTGACAAGGCGACGACGCAAGGTTCGACCATCACCGGCAAGCTGCTTCGCGGCGCCAAGGTCACCGGCGTGCTCCAGCTCGGTGCCGACAGCAATTCGCAATGGTTCAAGCTGACCGACGGCAATTATATCCCCGCGATCAACCTGTCCGATACCGCGCCGCCGCCGCTCGCGCGGACGATCAACAAGCCTTGGTATGCACCCGACGCAACGCCCTTGCTCGCACGGCCGCAGGCGGGATCGGCGGTGGTCGAAAATGCCGAGCCCGGCAAAGCCTATCAGCTGATCGGGCTGACCGCGAACAACTTCGCCGAAGTCGCGCTCGGGAAAGGAGGTGTCGCCTATTTCGATGCGAGCGGGGTCGATCTCGCAGCATCGAGCGCGCCGCCGATCGCGATAGCCTTCAGCCCCGGCAATTGCGGCTACGGCAGGGAAGTCGACATGCTGCTGCGCAAGCTGGCGCAGGACGCAACCAGTCGTCAGCAACTCGCAGCCGCCAGCAGCTACCCCGACGACGAGGCCCGCGATGCCGCGCTCGCCGAGCTCGAGACGGCAAGCGCGTTCCTGCCGCTCAAGCGCAGCTTCAAGGGCTTGGCGGTCGGCGGCCTCGCCACCCATTACGAAGCGAGTTCGATCTATTTCCGCGACACGCCGGACAAGGTCTTCGCTGTTTTTCGCCAGGATTATCCAGTTGATGCCGACGGCAGCATCCCGACCGGGTCGGAGGTCAGCGCCTCGATCCAGGCGACAGCAGGCGAGGCGCGCAAATATGGCCAGACCGAGCTGATCTGCGGACTTTAGGGCGCGATCCGCTCTCCGTCCCAGGCGATGAGCTGCCCGCTATCTGCCACGGTCAGGCTGTCGATCGTGTCGAGCATACGACCGGCCGCATATTCGGGGATGAAAAGTTTTGCGGGGGCGACGCCGCGCTGGAAGGGTTCGGACAGCGCTGTGGCGACTGTCCCCGGGTGAAGCGGGACCGCAATCGCCTGCTTGTTGCGCGTAGCGAGCTCGATCGCGAAGTTGCGGACGATCATGTTGAGCGCCGCTTTCGAGGCGCGATAGGCATGCCAGCCGCCCAGCCGGTTGTCCGAGATCGACCCGACTCGCGCCGAAATCGCCGCGAATACCGATCGGCGATCGCGCGCAAGCAGCGGCAGGAAATGCTTGCCGATCAAAGCCGGACCGGTGGCGTTGATCGCGAAAGCCCGGGCATAGGCATCGGCGCTTTGCATCGACCAGCTTTTTTCGGGACGATGGGCGTTGCCATCGTGAAGCAGGCCCGTCGCCACGATGATCAGATCGAGCGGGCCATGCCCGGCGATTTCGGCGGCGGCGGCAGAGATGCCGGTCTCGTCGAGAAGGTCGAAGCTGAAGGGCACCCCGCCTGGAACGTCGCGACCGCTACGCGATCCCGCATAGACCGTCGTGAAGCGCGTATCGGCGACGAGGCGATCGGTGATCGCACCGCCGATCCCGCCAGTCGCGCCGAAAACGCAAGCCCGCAGGCCGGGATCAGAGCGCTGAGACATATCCGCAGTCCTGCGGGCGATCGCGTCTCCGGGCAAGCGCCTTTGCTGCGCGCTACCTACACTGTCGCGGCGCAGTTAACCATGTCGGTGGACGATTTATTGATGTGATCGCGGTCACGCGCACCCCGTTACTCGGGGAAGGGGAACACCACATGTTGAAGACCGTGTTCGGCTGCGCCGCAGCCGTTGCCATGCTCGCGTCGCCTGCGCAGGCGTGCTGGAGTGACACGCAAGTTGCCGCCGCGAAAATTCGTGACATGGAAACGATGCTGATGGTGTCGGCGTTGCGCTGCCGACTTTCGGGCCAGGATTTTCTCGCCGAATATAACGGCTTCGTGAGCCAGAGCCGCGTCGCGCTCACGCGCGTGAACGACGATCTTCGTGGCCATTTCGACGATCTTGATGGCTATGATCGCTACGTCACCTCGATCGCCAATCGCTACGGCGCTGGGGTCGAGGGTCTGGCCTGCGATGACATGGCCTCGATCCTTTCCGCGGCCAAGGCCGAGGGTGGTACCTATGACGGGCTGGCGCGGCTCGCAGAAGCCGCCCAGATCGCGCCCAGGCTCGATGGCGGGCAGTGCGCAGTCGAGATTGCGGCCGTGGCGCCATAGCATATAAAGAAAACTTTATATTTGCTTTTGAGGGTCTTCACGGCTAGGGGCGCGGCTTCTTTCCCTTAGCTGATGGAGACTTCCGGTGGCGCTCAACGACCCGGTCAGCAACGACTATGTGATCGCGGACCTCGGCCTTGCCGATTTCGGCCGTGCCGAAATCGCGATCGCCGAAACCGAAATGCCTGGGCTGATGGCGCTTCGCCGGGAGTATGGCGCATCGCAGCCGCTAAAGGGCGCGCGCATCACCGGTTCGCTCCATATGACGATCCAGACGGCGGTGCTGATCGAGACGCTGACCGCGCTGGGCGCTCAGGTGCGCTGGGCGACGTGCAACATCTTCTCGACGCAGGATCACGCTGCCGCGGCGATCGCCGCCTCGGGCGTTCCGGTGTTTGCGATCAAGGGCGAGAGCCTTGCCGATTATTGGGACTATGTCGGTCGAATCTTCGATTGGGGCGATACCACAGCCAACATGATCCTCGACGATGGCGGCGACGCGACGATGTTCGCCTTGTGGGGCGCGCGGATCGAAACCGGCGACAGCCTGCCCGAGCCCGGCAATGAAGAGGAAGTCGAATTCCAGCGCGCCCTGAAAGCGTTTGTCGCCAAGAAGCCCGGCTACCTGACCGAGAGCGTCAAGGCGATCAAGGGCGTCTCCGAAGAGACTACAACCGGCGTCCACCGGCTTTACCAGATCGCCAAGGACGGCAAGCTGCCCTTCCCCGCAATCAACGTCAACGACAGCGTCACCAAGTCGAAATTCGACAATCTCTATGGCTGCAAAGAATCGCTGGTCGATGCGATCCGCCGCGCAACCGACGTGATGCTTGCAGGCAAGGTCGCCTGCGTCGCGGGCTTCGGCGATGTCGGCAAGGGTTCGGCGGCGTCACTGCGCCAGGGCGGCGCACGCGTGATGGTCACCGAAGTCGATCCGATCTGCGCGCTGCAGGCGGCGATGGAAGGCTATGAGGTCGTGACGATGGAGGAAGCGGTGACCCGCGCCGACATCTTCGTCACCGCGACGGGCAATGAAGACGTCATCACCGCCGATCACATGAAGGCGATGAAGGATATGGCGATCGTCTGCAATATCGGCCATTTCGACAGCGAGATCCAGATCGCGGCGCTTTCCAACTATAAGTGGAGCGAGATCAAGCCGGGCACCGATCTGGTCGAGTTTCCCGATGGCAAGAAGATCCTGATTCTCGCGAAGGGGCGGCTGGTCAATCTCGGCTGCGCGACGGGGCACCCGAGCTTCGTGATGTCGTCGAGCTTCACAAACCAGGTGCTGGCGCAGATCGAATTGTTTGCCGAAGGCGGCAAGTACGGCAATGATGTTTACGTCCTGCCGAAGCATCTCGATGAAAAGGTGGCGGCGCTGCATCTGGAAAAGTTGGGCGTGAAGCTGACCACGCTCAGCGCCAAGCAGGCGGCCTATATCGGCGTGCCGCAGCAGGGGCCCTTCAAGCCGGATCATTACCGCTACTGATCGGGGCGTCCCCTTCCCCCAGGGCAGAGCGCGGCTTAAGGGTTGGGTGATGCTCCCTGGTGCCGCGACATGCTGACACTCACGACCGGCATGGCTGTGCTGATCGGGGCGGTGATGCTGCTGTGGCTGGCAGCGGCGGTGTGGGCGGTGTGGACAGGCCTGCGCTTGCGCAAGCGCGCGGCGTTCAGCACCGATCAGGCAGACAGGCTGGCGTCACTGCTCGATAGCGCGCCCGCGCTACCGATGATGGTGCGTGCTGACGGACGGATCGAGGCGCCCGAACGCCTTGCGGACTGGCTGGGCCTGCCCAAAATGCCATTCTTTCTGACCGATCTGGCGACGCCCAGTGGCGGGATCGGCGAAGAGGATTGCGCCGCGCTGATCCGCGATGTTTCGGCGGTGCAGAAAACCGGGCGCAATTTCAGCCGCGCCTTGCGCCCGCAAGGTTCGTCGCGGACGTTACTGCTCCGTGGGGCGCCCGTCTCGTCGCGGCTGGCGGCGGCGGGATCGGTCATTCTGTGGATCTTCGATGCGACGGAAAGCCAAGCCGAAATCGGTCGGCTTGGTCAAGAAACGCAGCGTCTGACGCTCGCTTTCGATCGGCTGTCAGCGTTGATCGAGGCTGCGCCTATCGCGATGTGGCATCGTGGCAAGGATTTGCGGCTTGCTCTGGTGAATAGCGCCTATGTGCGCGCGGTCGAAGGTGGTGACGCCGCCAACGTGATCGATCGCCAACTCGAACTCGTCGATGCGGGGGCGGACGCCAACCCGATCTCGGCCGCCAAGGCAGCGATGGAGGGGGGCGCAGCGACCAGTCGCATTGTGCCGGTCACGCTCAATGGGCAGCGACGGGCGATGCGGGTCGTCGACGTGCCGCTGGGCGATGCGGGCGTCGCGGGCTACGCGCTCGACGTGGAGGATGCCGAACAGGCGCATGCTGCGTTCCGCCGCTTCGTGGCGTCGCAGCGGAACACGCTCGATCGGCTTTCGGCGGGCGTTGCCCAGTTCGGGCCGGATCGCAGCCTCGTCTTCTGCAACCAGTCGTTCCAGCGAATGTTTGCGTTGAAGCCCGAATGGGTCGCCGAGCATCCCGATTTCGATCGCATGCTCGATCGCATGCGTGAAGCCGGGCGTGTGCCCGAAACGCGTGACTTCCCCGGTTGGAAGGCCGAACGGCGACAATGGTTCGTTTCGACCGAAGGCGAGATCGAGGAGAATTGGCTGGTCTCTTCGGGTCTGCATCTGCGGCTCGTCGCACAGACAATGCCCGATGGTGGGCTGCTGACCATTTTCGAAGACCGCACCGAACAGGCGCAGCTTTCCAGCGCGCGCGACATCTTGCTTCGCGTCCGCACGGCGACCTTCGACAATCTGTTCGAAGCGATTGCCGTGTTCGAATCCGATGGCCGCTTGCATCTCTGGAACAACCGTTTCCGCGAAGTTTGGGGGTTCGACGAACCGTTTCTCGCAGGACATCCCCATGTCGATGCGCTGGCCGGCGTCGCCGCGTCGCGACTCACCAATCCGGCTCGCGCGTCGCTAATCCGCGAGCTCGTCCGATCGGCGACCGTCGAGCGGACGCAGCGCAGCGGGCGGATGGCGATGCAAGATGGCCGCCATTTCGAATTTGCCGCGGTTCCCCTTCCCGATGGCAATGCATTGTTCGCGATGCTCGATATTTCCGATAGCCGCAAAGTCGAACGCGTGCTCCGCGAGCGCGCGGAGGCGCTTGAAGAGGCCGACAAGGTCAAAACCGCGTTCGTATCGAATATGAGTTACGAGCTGCGGACGCCGCTGACTTCGATCAGCGGTTTCGCCGAGATGCTTCAGCAGGGGTTTGGCGGCTCGCTCGAAGCGCATGGTCGCGAATATGTCGACGCCATTCTCGATTCGACAGCGCGGCTCAGCGCGCTGGTCGATCGCGTGCTCGATCTTACGCAGGGCGAAGGCGCGCTGCCGATGGAGAAGCGCCATGTCGAGCTCGCGGTGCTGCTCCAGGAAGCGGTGCGCGATCACAAGCCGGCAATGCAAACCAAGCAGATCGACTTCGCGGTACGCATCGATCCTGAGGTCGGCGCGATATCGGGCGACGCGCGGCGATTGCGGCAGGCAGTGGATCAACTGATCGAGAATGCTTGCCGCTTCACGCCAGCACAGGGGCGGATATTGCTTCACGCTTCCGGCGACGCGGCGGCGGCGGAAATTGTCGTGTCGGATAATGGCCCAGGAATGGATGCGGCGCAGCAGGCGGCTGCGCTCAATCCATTCAGCCGGCTTGGGGGTGACCGTGATGGCGAGGCCGCTTTGGGGCTTGGTCTTCCGCTCGCGCGCCAGTTCGTCGAGGCGCATGGCGGCACGCTGACGCTTTATTCCGAACCGGGCGAGGGCACCGCTGTCTCGATCGCGTTGCCGCGGTGATTTTGCCCGATGCCGAAGCGACTGAAGCGTTGGGCCGTTCGCTGGCAGCTCGCCTTGGCGTGGGCGACGTGATCGCGCTGTCGGGCGATTTGGGCGCAGGAAAATCGACGCTGGCACGCGGCATTCTCGCCGGGCTTGGTTTCGGCGGCGACGCGCCGAGCCCGACCTTTCCGCTCGTCATTCCTTACGACCCGCCCGACGTAACGCTGCCGGTGTGGCATATCGATCTTTATCGGCTCGAGCGCGCGGAAGATGCCGTCGAACTCGGTCTTGACGATGCGCTCAGCGACGGCGCGCTCCTGATCGAATGGCCCGAACGACTTGGCGGCGACCTTCCGGGCGCAGCGCTCATTCTTTCGCTTGCGGTGGAAGGCGAGGCGGCCCGCCGCTTGACAGCGACGGTGCCGCCGTCTTGGGCGACGCGATGGCCGTTATGACGCCGCCCGCTGGGGCACATGACTTCTTGCAGCGAGCGGGTTGGTCCGGGGCGGTGATTACGCCGTTGGCAGGCGACGCTTCGTTCCGACGCTATTTTCGCGTGTCCCGCGACGGTGAACGGGCGGTGCTGATGGATGCCCCGCCGCCGAATGAAGACGTCCGGCCCTTCATCGCCATGGCCGATTGGCTGCTGAGCGAGGATTTTGCGGCACCGCGCATCTTCGCCCGCGATGTCGAGGCGGGGTTATTGTTGATCGAGGATTTCGGATCGCGGAGAATGCGCGAGGCTGTCGATGCCGATCCCGATTTCGAGCCGGCTTGTTACGAGGCAGTGGTCGATGTTCTGATCAGTCTTGCCGGAAAGGACCCACCGGCGGGGCTCAGGCGACATGGTCTCGACATGTGGCTCGAAGAGGTCACCTTGTTCATCGATTGGTACTGCCCCGCGGTTGGTATCGAGCCGGATCGTGAAGGTTTTCAGGCCGCCTTTCGACAAGTGCTGGCGCCGGTCGACACGCAAGGTCACAGCGTTGTCGAATTGCGCGATTACCATGCCGAAAATGTCATGTTGATAGGCGAGGGCGATGCGATGCGTTGTGGCCTGCTCGACTTTCAGGATGCGCTGATCGGCCATCCCGCCTACGATCTCGTCTCGATGTTGCAGGACGCTCGCCGTGACGTGCCGCCCGCGATCGAGCGCGCGATGATCGATCGATACGTAGCCGCCACTGGTCGCGGTCCCGAGTTCGAGACCGCCTATTGGGCGCTCGGCGCACAGCGCAACACGCGGATCCTCGGCCTTTTCGTCAGGCTTTGGCAGCGTGATGGCAAGTCGCATTACACGCGCTTTCAAAAGCGAATGTGGGGCTTGCTCGAACGCGATCTCGATCACCCTTCGCTTGCCCCGGTAAGGGCCTGGTTCGACGCCAATGTACCGGGTGAAAAGCGCGGGCCGATTTGGGATAGGCTCGGACTGTGAGCGTTCCGCGTACCGCGATGGTAATGGCCGCCGGCCTTGGAAAGCGGATGCGGCCGTTGACCGCGACGCGGCCCAAGCCCTTGATCGAAGTCGCGGGGACGACCTTACTCGATCACGTTCTTGGCCATCTGGCAAAGGCAGGTGTCGCTCGCGCGGTCGTCAATGTCCACTACCTTGCCGACGCGCTTGAGGCGCATGTCAAGCGGCGCAGCCATGGGCTCGACATCGTCATCTCGGATGAGCGCGGCCGACTTCTCGAAACGGGCGGGGGGCTGGTCAACGCGCTTCCGCTCATCGAGGATGACGCCTTCCTGTGCGTCAACACCGACAATTACTGGGTCGATGGCCCGGTCAATGCGATAAGGCTGCTTGCGGACCGGTGGGACGATGCCGGGATGGATGCGCTGCTCCTGCTAGTGCCACTCGCGCGCGCGCACAATCACAATGGACGCGGTGACTTCCATATCGATGGCCTCGGTCGCCTGAGCCGCCGCAAGCCCGGGCGGATCGCACCATTCGTATGGACGGGCATTCAGATGCTGTCGAAGCGGCTGATTGTCGATCCCCCTGCGGAGAAATTCTCGACCAACGTCTTCTGGGATCGCGCCATCGCCCGGGGCCGCGCTTACGGTCTGGTGCATCAGGGACTTTGGTTCGATGTCGGCACCCCGGCCGCGATCCCTAGAACTGAAGCTCTGCTCGCATATGCCTGAGGCGATCACGCCCGCAATCTTCACCATACCCATTCACCGGCATTTCGCTGACGCCTTGTCCGAGGGCGTGATGGCTGCGCAAAAGGGAGACAGGTTAGCGCTTGCGCGCGGACTGATTCTGCTCCCGACCAATCGCGCGGTGCAGGCCGTTCGCGACGGCTTCGTCCGCCGCGCCGAGCCCGGCTTGTTGCTGCCCCGCCTCGCCGCAATCGGCGATCTCGATATCGATGACAGCATTGGCGCCGCGCTCGATCCGATCGAGGCCGATGTCCCGCCCGCGATCGATCCGCTGCGACGTCAGGCGATGCTGGCGCGGCTGATCCAGCAGGAAATTGGCGGGGGCGCGGCGGAAGCGATGCGCCTGGCGCGCGAACTGGGTCGCACCCGCGATCAGTTGCTGATTGCACGCGTATCGCCTGCAAAGCTCAAGGACATCGGCGGCGACCTTGCCGAACATTGGCAGGTGTCGCTGCGGCGTCTCAGGGCGATGCTCGACATATGGCCAAGCCTGCTCGCCGAAAAGGGCCATATTGATCTCGCCGAGCGTCGCAACCGGCTGCTCGACCGGATCGCGGCCGTCTGGGCTGAGGCACCGCCTTCGGGCTTCGTCATCGCCGCGGGTATCGATTCGGCTGCGCCAGCGATCGGCAATTTGCTTCGGACGATTTCGCGAATGCCGCATGGCCAGGTGATTTTCTCAGGCCTCGACCTTGAAAGCAGCGACGAAGAATGGGCGCGGATTGCGGGCAGTGACGACGGTCGCGGCCTCGAATCGCACCCGCAGTTTCATTTGCAGAAATTGCTCACGCTCATGGGTTTGGGGCGCGGCGAGGTTAAGCTGTGGCCCGAGCCACGCAACCTTCCACGCACGTCCCGAACGAAGCTGGCCTCGCTCGCGTTCGCGCCTGCTGAAATGACCGCCGCGTGGCATGAACTCGCGCCCGATCGGCGTGAGGTCAAAAGTGTGTCCGGGCTCGAACTCGACACGCCTGCGGAAGAGGCGCAGGCAATCGCGATTGCACTTCGCGAAGCGATCGGCACACCCGGTCGAACCGCAGCGCTCGTTACCCCCGATCGCGATCTGGCGACGCGTGTTTCGGCGCTGCTCCGCCGCTGGAGTATCCGCGCCGATGATTCCGCGGGCGTATCGCTTTCGGCAACCAAGCAGGGCAGCCTCATTCTCGCATTGGCAACCGCGCTGGCCGAAGACTTTGCTCCCGTCCCGCTGATGGCGTTGCTCAAACATCCCTTGGTCATGAGCGAGGACGCTGAGGCACGGCTCGACTGGCTCGAAGGCGCGCGCGCGCTCGACAAGGCGCTGCGCGGGCCACGCCCTGCGCCGGGCTTGTCGGGGATCAGCGAACATGTCGCGGCACAGGCTTGCGCGTCGTGGTGGGCGGAGGCGAGCGTGCTGCTGGCGCCGATGTCTGCCGCGAGCGATCTCGCAACCCTTCTCGACCGGATGGCGGAGGTGGCGACAGCATTGTGCGGCGACCGGGTTTGGGCTGGGCCGGAGGGCCGCTGCCTTTCGGATCAGATCGCCGCCCTTCGCGAGGGCCTGCGCGAACAGCCGCTCGATGGCGCTGCCGACGCGTTGCCGCAAATACTCCGTGACCGCTTCGATGCCGTAGCGGTGCGCCCGCCGGCTGGCGGGCATCCTCGCCTGTTCATCTGGGGGTTGATCGAAGCGCGGCTGCAGCGTGCCGATTTTGTCGTGCTGGGCGGGCTCAACGAGGGCGTCTGGCCGGGGTTACCTGCGCCCGATCCGTGGTTGGCGCCGCAGATCCGCCGCGAACTGAAGCTGCCCGCGCTCGAGGCGCGCATCGGGCTTGCCGCGCACGACCTCGCCAGCGCGCTCGGTGCGCCCGAACTCCTGCTCACTCGCGCCAAGCGTGACGCTAGCGCGCCGACCACCGCATCGCGCTTCTGGCTGCGGCTAAACACGCTGATTCCCAAGGGGCTTCCCCGCCCCGCGACGCCCTACGATCTCCTCGCGCGTGCGCTCGACACGCTGGAGGGAAAGCCAAATCGCGCCGCGCGCCCCGCACCCTCTCCGCCTAAGGGCGAGCGTCCGCGCAGCTTGTCGGTCACCGAAGTCGATCGGCTCGCTGCCGATCCGTTCGCTTTCTATGCGCGCTCGATGCTGGGTTTGGCGCGGATGGAGCCGCTTGACGCAGCTGCCGAAGCAGCGTGGCGCGGCTCGATCGTCCACGACCTCCTCGATCTTTGGGCGAAAGAGGATGGCTACGCACCTGGCGGGTTGGTGGCGCGGATGCGTGGCGCGCTTCACAGCCCCGCCGTCCACCCGCTCACGCGCACATTGGCGCTGCCGCGTCTGATCGAAGCTGCGCAATGGATCGAGGGAGAGGTCGCGGCCAATCGGCAAGGTGGGCGGACGCCGCTCCTTTCCGAAGAAAGTGGCCAGATCGATATCGACGGCATCGCCTTGCGCGGCCGGATCGACCGGATCGACGGCATTGGCGAAAACGGGCTGGCGATCGTCGATTACAAGACGGGTGCGGCGCCCAGCCGCAAGCAGGTCGAAGCCGGTTATGCGCTTCAGCTGGCCTTGCTCGGCGCCATCGCCGATCAGGGGGGCTTCGCCGCTGCTGCAGGTAAGAGCAGCGTATTCGAATATTGGTCGCTAGCGCGCGACGCGACAACGCGGGAGTTCGGCAAGATCGAAAACCCATGCGGGCCCAAGGGCATCGCGCCGGAGGACTTCGTCGATCACGGCGTCCGCAAGTTCCGCGAGGCAGCTGCGCGTTGGCTGACGGGCGACGAGCCTTTTATCGCCAAGCGCGCGCCAGACTATACCTTTGACGAATATGATCATTTGATGCGGCTCGAAGAGTGGGACGGGCGCGATGGCTGATACGCTACACCCCCTTGCCGAGCAGCAGGCGAAGGCTTCGCACCCGGCGGGTGATGCATGGCTTTCGGCGTCGGCAGGGACCGGCAAGACACAAGTGTTGAGCGCGCGGGTGCTGCGATTGCTGCTTCATGGCGCACGGGCAGAGGGCATTTTGTGCCTGACTTTCACCAAGGCGGGCGCGGCGGAAATGCGCGAGCGCATTCATGAGCGGCTCGGTGCGTGGGTGACAATGAAGGGTCCCGATCTCGCCGCCGATCTGATGGCGCTCGGCGAGCATCCTGGCGACGAGATGCAGCAGCGGGCTCGCCGCCTTTTCGCCGATCTGCTCGATGCGCGCGGATCGGGCCTGCGTATCCAGACCATTCACAGCTTCTGCCAGTCGCTGCTGGGCAGTTTCCCGGCGGAGGCAGACCTGCCCCCGGGCTTTCGCGCGGTCGATGAGCGAGAGACCGCTTTGCTCCACCGTCAGGCACTGGCGCGATTGGCCGACGAAGCCGAAGGCGGTGGTGGAACGTTACGAGTCCTACTTGAGCAGCTGAGCCTTGAGCTCGGGGAAGACGCGACGCGCGATGTCCTGCGTCGTTGCGCCGCGATCCCCGATGTCATGGAAAGCCTCGGGCTGGACATCGGCGCGCGCGTGCGCTTCTTTTTTCAGCTCCATGACCTAAAGGCTGGCGATGTTGCCGAACATATTCGGCTGGCGTGCAGCGACGGCGGCTTCGATCGCGACGCACTGGATTGTTTTCGCGCCGCGTGTCTACGCTGGGGCAAGGCGACGGGGCAGGGCTTCGTCGACACGATCGATGCCTGGCTTGCGCTCGACAACGATGCGCGGGCGCGCAATCTCGATAGGATCAGTCTTGTCTGGCGCACCACGAACGAGGGATTCCGCAAAATCGGCAGCGGCTTGCTCAAGATCGATCCTGATTGCGAGGCGCATGCCCGTACGCTGTTCGATCATTTCGCGGAGCTCACCGAATTGCGGCGACGCGCAAAGCTCGCCGATCTGATCACGGCCGGCCTGACCGCGGGCAAGGCTTATGCGCGGCATTATGTCGAGACCAAACGCGCCAGCGGGGCGGTCGATTTCGACGATCTCATCCGCGAAACCGCCGTGTTGCTCTCGACGCCGGGGATGGGCGACTGGATACGCTACAAGCTCGATCAGGAAACCGATCACATCCTGATCGACGAAGGGCAGGATACCAACAAGAAGCAATGGGACATCATCAAGGCTGTCACCGAGGAATTCTACAGCGGCGCCGGGGCACGCGGCGGCTTCGCCTCCGGCGACCCTCAGCAAGGACATGACAGGCCCGTCCGGACGATATTCAGCGTCGGCGATCACAAGCAGGCGATCTTCGGCTTCCAGGGCACCAGCCCACGCGAATTCAATCGCGCTCGCGACCATTTTCGCGAAGCGATCGGCGCGATCGA
>CBDUBW010000036.1:0-15434 GCA_965365485.1 uncultured Aquisediminimonas sp. | reverse complement strand
TTGGCGGAGCCGCAACGCGTCGCGGCTTGCTTCGTGCATGGCTACAAGAAGATGTTGGTTGAACTCGAACGCTACTAGAAGATCAAACCGGGCGTGGGCGCCGAGAGGCTCGTCACGAACGCGGGTAGGAGGATACGGGATGCGTAAAGTCATAAACTTGCTGGCAGGTCTGTCGCTCGCTTCGCTTGGTGTCGTCCAAGCTCAGGCCCAGAACCTTCCGCCTGCCGACCCGCCATTCAAGGGCACGATCGGGAGCAGTATCGCTGAATCCAAGCCGGATTTCCCGCGCCGTCTGGAAGCGCCTAAGGGGGCGCCCAACATCCTCATCATCCTGCTTGACGATGTCGGCTTTGGTCAATTTGGAACCTTCGGAGGGCTGACGCCGACACCCGCAATGGACAAGATTGCAGCGGAAGGGGTGCGCTTCAACCAGTTTCATACAGCGGCCTTGTGTTCTCCGACGCGCGCCGCTTTGCTCACCGGTCGCAATCCGCATGCTTGCGGCGCGGGCGTCATCACCGAACTGGCGACGGGATTTCCGGGCTACAACAATGTCTTTCCACGCAGTTGCACGACAATCGCGCGCGTGCTGCGAGACAATGGCTACGCGACCGCCATGTTCGGAAAGAACCATAATACCCCTGCGCCCGATGCCAGTCCGGCGGGGCCGTTTACGCAATGGCCGACGGGCATGGGATTCGACTATTTCCTTGGCTTCAATCAGGGCGATACTTCGTGGTGGGATCCGAATCTCATCCAAAATACCCGAGTGTACTCGCGTGGCGCCAATGAGAAGAGCAAGCACCTCACCGAGTTGCTGGTCGATCACACAATCGACTGGATCGCTGAACAGAAAAGCATTGCACCCGATCGGCCCTTCTTCGCCTATCTCGCACCAGGAGCGACGCACGCGCCGCATCATGTCGCGCCCGAATGGATCGCCAAATTCAAGGGCCGGTTCGATATGGGCTGGGACAAATATCGGGAAATGGTTTTTGCCCGCCAGCTCAAGCTAGGCGTCATCCCGAAAGGAACCAAGCTGACGCCCCGCCCGCCTGAACTTCCGGCGTGGAATGGTCTCAGTCCCGACGAGAAGCGACTTTATGCGCGCATGATGGAAGTCTTTGCCGGATTTACCGCACATACTGACCATGAGGTTGGCCGATTGCTCGACGCGCTCGATAAATCCGGACAGCGAGACAACACGCTGATCTTCTACGTCGTTGGCGATAATGGCGCGTCAGCCGAGGGTGGCGAGCACGGCTCGCTGAACGAAATCGCGGTCTTCAACGGCGTGCCCGATGACCTGAAGGCCAATATCGCCGCGATCGACGAGCTCGGCGGCAACAAGCACTTCAACCATTTTCCGTCTGCCTGGGGGTGGGCGATGAATACGCCGTTCCAATGGACCAAGCAGGTGGCGAGCCATTTTGGCGGGACGCGCAATCCCTTGGTCGTATCGTGGCCCAAGGGGATTGCAGACCGTGGCGGATTGCGCAGCCAGTTTCACTACATCGCGGACATAGCGCCGACGATCATGGATGTGGTGGGCATCAAGCCGCCCGAAACCGTGGACGGTGTCGCGCAAAAGCCGTTCGACGGCATCTCGATGGCATATAGCTTTCCGGCAGACGCCAGATCGATGCCGAGCCGCCGGACGCGGCAAGTCTTCGAGATGTTCGTAAACCGCGCGATCTATGACAATGGCTGGGTCGCCGCGAATAAATATTCGACGCCGTGGATCGGTGACGATGGCAAAGCCGACCCCGAGTCCAAGCCCTGGGAACTCTACAACATCTCCGCCGATTTTTCGCAGGCCAACAACCTTGCCGCGAAGGACCCCGAACGGCTGAAAGCCATGCAGCAATTGTGGAATGAAGAGGCGGCCAAGGGGCAAATACTTCCGCTGGATACCCGCAGGCTCGCGCGCTTTGCGACCGATCGACCGAATTGGGGATCGGGCCGCTCTCGCTATATCATGGGGCCGGAAACAGTGGAGTTGACGGCCGCGGTCGGCCCGGTGCTGCGCGGGCGCTCCTACACCATACGGGCCGATATCGAGGCTTCGCCCGATACGCAGGGCGTCATCGTGGCACAGGGCGGAAACCCCGGCGGCTGGTCGTTGTACGTGAAGGACGGCATCCCGATTTACAGCTACAACTTTCTTGGGATCGCTACCACGACGGTGACAGGATCGGTGCCGCTCAAGTCCGGTGCTAACGTCGTCACGCTCGAGTTTGCCTATGATGGCGGCGGCATGGGCAAGGGGGGTATGGCGAGCCTCGCAGTCAACGGTGTTGCGGCGGGATCTACGCGGATCGCACGCACTATCCCGATGCTATATCCTGGCGACGGCTTCGACGTCGGCGACGATCGCGGCTCTCCGGTGGTCGAGGCCTACCGCGACCGAGCTACGTTCACGGGCAAGGTCGCAAAGGTGACATTTGATCTCAAATGAGATGATCGCGCTTCCCGGTGGCGAATTTCTGATGGGATCGGACCGCCACTACCCGGAAGAAGCGCCCGCGCATCGCGTGTGCGTCGACGGGTTTTCGATCGATGTGCATCCGGTGACCAACGGGCAGTTTGCGGCTTTTGTCGCGGCGACGGGACATGTAACCGTCGCTGAATACCCGCCCGATCCGGCTGCCTATCCAGACGCCTTGCCCGAAATGCTCTATGCGGGTTCGTTGCTGTTCATCTGCCCGGAGCAAAATCACGATACGCGCGATCGGTCGGTATGGTGGGAAATGGCGCGCGGGGCGGACTGGCGTCACCCGTTCGGGACGGCAAGCGATCTCGACGGACTTGAAGATCACCCGGTGGTCCACATCGCTTGTGCTGATGCTGAGGCGTATGCGGCGTGGGCAGGGAAGGCGTTGCCGAGCGAGGCTGAATGGGAATATGCCGCGCGCGGCGGACACGATTCACGCGATTTCGCTTGGGGGAGCGAGCTGGCCCCGCAAGGCAGGATGCTCGCCAATTACTGGCAAGGCACCTTCCCGTACGAAAACCTCGTGTTGGATGGCTACGCGCGGACCTCACCCGTCGGCAATTATCCTCCGAACGATTTCGGGCTTTACGATATGATCGGCAATGTTTGGGAATGGACCAGCGACTGGTGGCAGGACCGTCACGCGGCCAATCCCGAAAAAGCTTGCTGTATCCCGTATAATCCTCGCGGCGCTAACCAGGCCGATAGTCTTGATCCTGAGGCCCAAATCGCACGCCGCGTTCTCAAAGGCGGATCGCATCTCTGCGCCGAAAACTACTGCCAGCGCTACCGCCCGGCGGCGCGCTATCCGCAAACGATCGACACGTCAGCCTGCCATATTGGGTTTCGATGCGTGGTACGCTAGTTACTCTAACCCGGAGCGTCTAAGCTCGATCGAGATGTGCGGGACCAGCGACCTACTACGCCAACATGCCGGCCCTTTTGCCGTCACGAGTTAGCCGTCAAGATTTGCGGTACATTCAGGCTTGGGGTGAATATTGCGTCGGTAAAGCGCGTTCGGCGAGGCTTGGCGCGACAAGGGACCAGAAGCCGCCCTCTCGCGCCCTCCACAGATTGCCGACCACAGCGTTCATAAATGCCTCCGCCTGCGTCAAGTCCACCCCCCACAGGTCGGCGCGACCGAGCACTCGCCGGGCAAACGAACTTAGCTCGTCGCGGTCGGGGGCATCGCCCACCATTGCCCATTCGTCCAGCAACGCCGGGGCGTTGGGGTCTCGCGCAATTTCCTGAGGCGTATCACGCACCCAGGCGAGGTATGCCGCGAAGCCGAGCGCCAGGCGACGTGGCGTGGCCACGCGCGCGACCACGGGCGCGATGCGCACGCGCAGCTTGGCCGAATAGCTAAAGGCGATGTCCGACCAGGCATGCTCCAGATAGGGGTTGCGCCAGCGCTCAATTACGGTGTCGATATAGGCCCGCACTTCGTCGGCAGGGTAAGGCAGCGCAGGCCCGATCTCATCGCGCAACACTCCCTCGATAAAGTCGCCGCCGTGGCCGTCTCGGAGCATTTCGCCGACGGTGCGGAACCCGCACAGCATCGCGAGCGCTGCGGTGGCGGAATGGCCACCGTTCAGCAGGTGCACCTTTAGAGTACGGAAACGGTCAAGATCGGGGACGAAACGGATCGCTGGATTGGTTCCGGCGAACCAGATCCGCGCACGAAGCGCCTCGTCGCCCTCGATTGCCCAGAGCGCATATGGCTCTGCCACCGTCACAAGCATGTCGTCGAACGTCAGGAGGGTCCGCAACCGGTCCATGTCTTCCGGCCCCGGTACGCCGGTGACGATCCGGTCGACCAGAGTGTTCGGGAAAGCGCAGGCGTGCACGATCCAGTCATCAAATGCGCTCCCCAAGCGCCACGCTGCACCGAGCGCCCGAACATGTGAGAGGAGCAGTGCGCCGTTATGCTCCACCAGTTCACACGGCAATACCACCAGACCATCGCGGCCAGCGGCAAAACGCTCCACTAGCAGCGCCGTGAGCTTGGCGGGGAAACTTACGGGCATGTCACGCCGATCGGCCGGGTCGAGCCGCAGCCCCGCCTCGGTGGTGTTGGAAACTACCACCTCCAGGTCGGGACTGCGCGCGATCTCCACTAATGCCTCCCAATCGTCGTCGGCAGCAAGAGCGCGCGAGACGTGCGAAAGGACACGCACCTCCTCAACTGCCTCCCCATCGCGCAACCCGCGCACCACTAACGTGTACTGGCCACTTTGCTCATTGATCAGCGAGGCGCGATCGGCACCGGTGGACTGCACGATCACGACCCCGCCGTCTGCGGCCCGATCGACAAAATCACCGAGGAAGCCGAGCAGGAAACGGCCGGTGCCGAACTGCAGCAGACGCTCGCGGCTCACAGCGTCACCCCGCTCTTCCAAATAGCGATCTCGCGTACGCCGTTCTGCTCGTTCTTCGCCAGCGCCTCACCTGAGGCCGTGCGCAGCACGAGTTCGAAAAGCTCGTCGGCGAGGTGCTCGGCCGATTCCCCGCCGAGCAAGCGACCCGCGTCGAAATCGATCCACCGTGGCTTTCGACCGGCAAGCGCGGAATTGGATGCGATCTTGATCGTGGGTGCCGGAAAGCCCAAAGGAGTTCCGCGACCAGTTGTGAAAACCAGCATCGTCGCTCCCGCAGCCACCATGGCGGTCGAGGAAACGCCGTCATTCCCCGGCGCCTCCAGCAAGACCAGACCTTCGGTGCTCGCCCGCTCGCCATAACGCAGGACATGCGTGACCGTCGCATCTCCGCCCTTTTGCACCGCACCCAGCGACTTTTCCTCCAGCGTCGTGATGCCCCCTGCCTTGTTGCCCGGCGACGGATTTTCGTAGATCGGTTGGTCATTGCGGATAAAATAGTCCTTGAACCGATTGATCATGGCCGCTGTCGCCTCAAACACTTGTTCGTTGATGGCGCGGTTCATCAGCAGGCGTTCGGCGCCGAACATCTCGGGCACTTCGGTCAGCAATGCCGTGCCGCCCAAGTCTGTCAGCCGATTCGTGACCCGGCCGACAAGCGCATTGGCGGTAAGCCCCGAGAAGCCGTCGGAGCCCCCACACTTCACGCCCAGGATCAAGTCCGACGCAGGGCAGATGGTACGGCGATCCGCAGCCATCATCTCAACCAGTTCCGCAGCCGCCGCAATCCCAGCCTCTACCTCATCCTCGACAGCTTGAGCGGTTACGTGCCGGATACGGCTATGGTCACCCCCCGTTTCCGCCAGGAGTTCCGCAAGTTGGTTGTTCTCGCAGCCCAGCCCGATGATCACTACGCCACCCGCATTTGGATGCCGCGCGAGCGCGGCGAGTATTCGCCGTGTGTTGGCGAGATCATCCCCGAGCTGGCTGCAGCCGTAAGGGTGCGCGAAGGCGTAGGCACCGTCGATGCGATTGCCGAACTGGGCGCGGCATGCGGTTGCGATCCGTTCGGCCGCGTTGTTGACGCAAGCCACCGTGTTCAGGATCCACAGTTCGTTGCGCGTACCCACGCGCCCGTCGGCGCGATGATATCCCGCGAAAGTGGACCGCGACGGCGCAAGTCCCGGGGCGCGAACGGTCGGCTCGTAAGTGTAGTGGAGCACTTCACCAAGTTCGGTGCGCAGGTTCTGCGAATGCACCCATGCTCCGGCCGAGCAGTCCTGCCCTAATACCCCAATCGGATGACCGTACTTTATAACGCGTTCGCCCGCCCGGAGGTCATGCAGCGCAATTTTATGGCCAGCCGGGATATTATCGAGCAGCGTCAGCCGGTGGCCAGAACTCACAGTGATCTGCTCGCCGGCTTTAATGTCGCCGACAGCGACGACGACATTGTCGGCGACGTGCACGCGTATCGCTGCAGGTCGCGTCTCGGTAAAGATCGTCATTCAGTCCCCATGTAAAACCGGGCAGCGGGCAGGCTAACCAGCGAGTTTAAAACGCGAGCAGCATTGCCGGCGCGCGACGGGCCGAGCGTTCGCGAGCCGCGGAACGGTCGACCCGAGCCTGCCCGCCCGTCTCCCGATAAGCCGGCGAGAACGGTCCTACCGCCGCGTCCCCAATAATTCATTGCCAGCGTTGGCACAAGCAGATTGCGGGGTTTGAGAGCGATGCTATCGCGCGCCTTCGATAAGCTGGCATATCAGCGCAAGTGCAGACTGATTAGAGCGAGGCAGCAACTGACGGTCGGCTTGCAACGATCGAGAGGTGCCGCGTCGACAAATCGACTAGGACGATGGGGAGCTCGTCGATTCGCGGATCACGAGTTCGAGTGTGGCGGACAGGTCCGGCCCCCCGATCAACGAACCCGCCTCCAGCATATCGATGAGCAAGGCGGTAGCGTCCCGAGCCATCTCCACTAGCGGGCGGTTAACGGTCGTGAGTGCGGGCGAGACCATCGCTGCCACCAAGCTTCCGTCAAAACCCGCAACCGACACGTCTCCTGGTATTGATCGGCCCGAAGCCGCGGCCGCCTTGAGGACACCGGCGGCCATAATGTCGTTGCAGGCGAAGATTGCCGTCGGCGGCTCATCCAGGGAAAGGAGGTCGTGACCGGCGGTCACTCCCGAACCGAAACTATAGTCCCCCTCCCTGGTGTAACCGGGGGAGAGACTAAGCCCTGCTTGGTGGAGTGCGCTGCGGAAGCCCTGGGCGCGTTCGCTTGCGGAAAAGCGCGAGCGGGGCCCCGCCACGATCGCAATGCGACGGTGTCCCAGCGCGATGAGGTGTTCAGCAACAAGCCGCGCCCCTCCCCGCTCATCGGATACGAGCATGGCCGGATAGGTTGGAATGCGCACCGCCGCGAGGCCGATCACTGGAACGCCGAGTTCACCCAGCGCAGCCGGGATTGCTGCTTGCTCGGAAATGGGCGGCAGCAAAAACAGTCCGTCAACCCGGGACCGTCGCACGAAGTTTACGAGGTTGGCGACGATATCACCCGCCTCATGATTCGCCGCATGGACGACGAGTTCGTAACCCCGGGGAACGCAGCATTCGCCGATGCCGCGCTGCACGGCGGCGAGCGAAAGTGCGTTCGGATCGTCATGCACCATGCCCAGCAGATAAGAGCGCCCGCTTGCAAGACCGCGCGCGCGCGCGCTGGGCGAAAAGCCAAGGCGAGCAATGACCGCCTGAACCTGCTCGCGAGTTTCAGCGCTCACCTTTGGCGACTTGTTGAGAACGCGGGATACGGTGCGCACGGAGACCGATGCGGCGGCTGCCACATCGTTGATTGTTACGCCGGTGCCGTTGCCGGCACCTTCCGCGAAGCTCACCAGTTCACTCATCTCAACCACCTTTATATGAAGACCGCATCGCTGTCTCGGCTGGCGGCGAAGTGTGCCAGCGCTGGCAAGAATTATGTTGACAGAGCCTGGTACCTTCGCTTCTTTGCTGGAAGAACGTCAGCCGGAAACCGAAACTTTCGTGTTTCCGGCGTAAAACGGTGACTTAGGGGAGGTGGAAATGCTTGCGACAGTTCGGACGTGGTTGTCACATACGGTGTCGGTGCCAGCGATGGCACTTCTTATGGCCGCGCCAGCGGGAGCGCAATCGGTTGATCCAACCACCGACGCGGAATTGGCCCAGCCAGCAGCAGCAGAAGACGGCGAAATCGTTGTCACGGGCTTGCGTGCGAGCTTGGAGACCGCGCTCGTGCGGAAGCGCGAAGCGGGTCAGGTGGTCGACTCGATCGTCGCCGAGGACATCGGCAAGCTGCCGGACAACAACATCGCGGAGGCGCTTCAGCGCATTCCCGGCATTCAGATCACGCGCGATCATGGCGAGGGCAGCGGTGTTCAGATCCGCGGCCTCACCCAAACGGCCACTTTGGTCAATCAACGCAACGCACCCGGGCTGACGCTCGAAGGCACCCCGACCGAAATCCTGGCGGGGATCGATGTTTACAAGAATCCCTCCGCAGCGCTCATCGAAGGCGGCCTGGGCGGGATCGTCAACCTCCGCACACGGCGGCCGTTCGATTTCAAGGGCAGTGAAGTCTCCGTCACGGGTCGGCTGTTCTATTACGACCTGACCGAAGAAGTTACGCCCGCCATAACGGCACTGGTCAGTAAACGCGTCGACACGTCGATCGGTGAATTGGGCATGCTGGTCAGTGTGGCATATTTACGCACAGGCGGCCGCCAGGACCAGATTGGCGTGGAGCCCTTTCAGAACCGGTTCAACATCACCGACTTCGACAATGATGGCTTTTTTCCCGGCACGAATGCCGATCCGGGCGATCTGGTGATCGTTCCTGCCGGCGGCGGTGGATCGGTGGAGGCGGCAGATCGCGAGCGCATCATTGTCAGTGCGGCCGGCCAGTGGCGCCCGTCCGACCAATTTGAGCTTCTGGTCGAAGGACTGGCGGCACGATATGATTCGAAGCTGAGCACCGAGACGGTTTTCGTCAACCGCGGCGCCTTGCTGCCGGCTCCGGGTGTGCCGTTCACGTTCGGAGCAGGCACGAACGTCGCAGTCGCCGGTGCCTTTCGCGACATCAGTTTCTCCGAGAATTCCAGCATCAACGATCGTCTCACGCGATTCTGGCAACTGTCGGCCACCGGGAGATTCACGCCCTCCGACGCGCTGACGATCACCGGCGATATCGCCTATTCGGAAGACCGCAACCACCTCACGTTCGGCAACGTCCGCCTCGGCAACGCGAACCCGATCACCAACGGGCCCACCCTATTCTTCGACACGCGGACCGACCTGCCGACGTTTCGCCTGTCTTCGTCGCCGACCGCGATCGCAGATTACTTCTTCTACAATTCGCGCAATGGCCAGGAGCTGGTGAATAACACCAATGTCGCCGCCAGGCTCGATGCGGAGTACCGCTTCGACGGGTTCATTCGCTCAGTCGAGATCGGCGGCCGTTTCGAGCGTACCACGGTCGATCGGCAACGCGGCGAGCGGGAACGGATCAGTGGCCGCCGGCCTGCCTCGGTCTGGAGCGAAGCGTTTCAACCCTGGGGCTTTCCGGACTTCTTTGCCGGCAAAGGCGCGGACGCCTTGCCCTTCCTCCCGGTCGTTCCAACCGAGCTCACCCGGGACGTGGCCCGCCAATGCCAGGTGTTTAGCGATGCGATCTGCAATTTTACCTTCGCCCCAATAAACACCTATTCGCAAGAGCAGAAGACTTGGGCCGCGTATGGCGTCGCCAACTTCGATTTCGAATTGGCGGGCATCTCGATCGAGGGAAACGTCGGTGCACGCTACGTAAATACGGATCTCACGGTTGACGGATTCCGGCTGTCGCCAAGTCTGCCCCCGGTCGCGTTGAGCCAAAGCAACAACTACAGCAATTTCCTTCCGAGCATTAACCTTCGCGCAGAGGTGACGGACAACCTGTTTCTGCGCGCCGCCGCCGCCAAGCAGCTCACGCGCCCGGCCCTCGCCCAGCTTGCGCCCAATCTTACATTACAGATCCAGACGGCAACTGGATTGGTCGGCAGCGCTGGCAACCCGGAACTGGAACCTTTGCGCTCGACCTCCTATGACCTTGGGTTGGAATATTATTTCAGCGGGGCGAACTATGCTTACGTCGCAGGCTTCCTGAAGAAGGTCGATGGGTTCATTCAGACCGTGACCAGCACCGAACCGGTCAGTCTGCCGGACTTTCCCGGTTTCACCCAAGCGCAGATCACGCGGCCGCGGAATGGCGACGACGGCACCATCAAGGGCGTCGAAGTTGGCTTCCAATCCTTCTTCGACTTCCTTCCCTCGCCGTTCGATGGTCTGGGCGCTCAGGTGAACTATACCTACGTCGACAGTAAATCGCCTGGGCCCATTGCCGGCGCGTCGGTGCCCCTTATCGGCCTTTCGAAGAACAGCATCAACGCGATCGGTTTCTACGAAAAAGGCCCGTGGCGGCTGCGTGCCGCGTACAGCTGGCGTGACGATTATGTCGAGACCACCTCGGGGCCGGGGTCAGGTGCACTCCCGATCTTTGTCAGGCCGATCGGGTTCCTTGATGCGTCGATTGGATACCAAATATCGCCGAAACTGGAGGTCACCATCGACGGTATCAATCTGACCCAAGCACGTTTCCAGAGCTATTTTGGCGAGGAGATCCGGCGTCGGTTCGACAACATCTACGATCGCCGCTTCAGCATATCGGTACGGGCGCGAATGTGAGCTGGATGCTGCCTCGGGTCGCGAACATAATCTGCTCATAACATGCTGAGGACGATCATCGCCGTACTCGCCGCGCTATGCGCGGCGAGTTTAGCCGGCGCCCGCGAGGTTCAAACCCTCACGCGCGACTGGACGTTCAACTATTTCCCGGCAAGCAAGCTTGACGAGTCCGTCGCGCAGCCTGCCCATGACGACGGAAGCTGGCCGGCTGTCGGTCTACCACACACCTGGAGCACGTTTGAAACGACGCGCGCGCTCCACCCGTTCATTCGTGACGCGTCGGAGCGCGACGATCCCTACTGGTGGCGTGGATGGGGCGTATACCGCAAGCGTTTCGCGATCGACCAGAACCGCCGCAACTCCAAGGTCTTCGCCGAGTTCGACGGTGTCCAGAAGTATTCGCGCATTTATCTGAACGGCCGGCTCCTTGCCGAGCATAAAGGCGGCTACACGAGCTTTTCGGTCGATCTGACGGACGCGGCACACTTCGGCGAAGAGAATGTGCTCGCGGTCGCCGTGAGCAATCGCCGCGACGACGCTTACGGCGGCATCCCGCCCATGACCGCAGGCAACTTCAACGTTTACGGCGGTATCTATCGCGACGTGCGCCTCGTTTTGAAGGATCGGCTCCACATTCCTTTTCAGGGCAGCGCCGATCATGAGGGCGGCACTTTCGTCACCACGCCGGAAGTCAGCGCGGAGCGTGGCGTTACGCGTGTACGCACCTGGGTGCGCAACGACCATTCGGCACCTCGCCGTGCCGAGCTTGTCACGACGGTGATGGACCCGGACGGCATTACCGTTGCCACGATGCGCGAGGCTCGCGACGTGCCGGGGGGGGCGCTGGTGGAGTTCGACCAGACCAGCCCCCCGCTCATCCGCCCTCGGTTGTGGTCCCCGGATGCGCCTAATCTTTATCGTGTGGTCTCTCAAATTCGCGACGGTGGACGGCTCACCGACCAGATGGAAAGCCCACTTGGCTTTCGCTGGTTCCACTGGGACAAGAAAGCGGGACGGCTAGTCCTGAACGGTCGCCCGCTGAACATCCACGGGACCAACCGCCATCAGGAGTATCCCTGGCTTGGCGATGCAATGCCCAAGCGCCTTCACGAAGAGGAAATGCGCCAGATCCGCCATGACCTGGGCCATAACTTCATGCGCACTGCGCACTACCCCAACGACCCCTTTGTCTACCATCTGACGGACAAGCTCGGGATCGCCACCATCGAGGAAGTGCCGAACATCAAGTCCATCGACTTCTCGGAGGAAGTGCAGTCCCGCAACCTTGTCGAAATGATCCGCCGCGACCGCAATCACCCCTCCATTCTATTCTGGAGCGTGGGCAACGAGACAAGCGATGCCGCTGATTCCTGCCTCGCCAAGCGCGAGGATCCGACACGGCTGGTGCATCAGCGCAAGAGCGAGGCATTCGGCGACTGCGTCGACCACGATCACGAGGATCTCGATCTCGAACAGCTCCTACGCGTGACGATAGGCGGCTGGTATGATCGTAACGACAAGCCCCTGGAGCCGGTGAACGGGCAGTCAGCGGGACACGAGGAGTGGCAGCATGAGCGAGCGCGGATCGCTGACGGCAGCATTCGAGGCCGGATCGACGGGCAGATGGTGGCCTGGCTCTACGCAGACCACGGGGCGGATCGCGAGTACGAGAACTCGCCGCTGAAGCACGTCAACGCGAAGGGCTGGGTCGATCTCTATCGCGTCCCCAAATATCTTTACCACCTCACGCGAGCCAACCGCACGACCGCGCCGATGGTGTACGTCCACCCGCATAACTGGCGCGCAAACTATATCGGCCAGCGCAAGGCATTTCAGGTTGATTCCAACTGCCGTGAGGTCGAACTTTCGGTCGACCGCCGCATCGTTGGGAGCTTGCGTCCGGGACCAGAGAACTTCCACACCGTGCGCTTCGATAACGTGCCCGTTTCCCGGGGCGTCTTGTCGGCGCGCTGCGTCGAGAAGCCGAACGTCGTCCACCGGGTTAGAATGGCGGGAAAACCCGCCCGTGTCCTGCTGACGGTCGATCGATCGAGACTAACCGCCGATCGGGCCGATGTGGCGATCGTTACGGCGATGATCGTGGACCGTTCCAATGTGCCCGTGATCGGTGCGTCCGATCCCCTCCGTTGGACGGTGGTCGGTCCAGGCCGTCTCGTCGGCGCCGAGCTGTATACAACAGATAAGGACAAGCGGGCGGAGATGGATGGGGCGGGTTACATCGTCGCTCCTGTCAAGAACATCGTTCGGTCGACAGCTACGCCCGGCGCGATCCGTGTGCGAGTCGAGGCACCCGGGCTTTTGCCAGGCGAGGTCGTGATCCGCAGCAAAGCCCCGAGCGCCGCGACGGGCCCCATACGCGAAGCTCCGCTGTCCGACCGCGGCCGAAACCCTGTGACGCGCAACACCGCGTTCGATCCGGTCAACGATGCGCTCGCGGGTGCGCCGTCGATCGCACGGATCGAGGACGAGAATCACAGCTTCCCGGCCATGCCGCGCCTTGAGTTGCGAGCCCGGCTCGACAAGTTCGTGCGCGCACGCAACCCGGGTCTCGGCTCCGCCGACCCGACCTACGAAGCGTTTCTCGATCGCCTGACCGATGCAGTGGAGCGCACAAACCGGCAGCTGATCCCCGACGACTACAATTTCTCCGCCGACAGCTACAACGACGCGGCGCGGCTTGCCCACCTCCTGGCCGCGACCAAGCTCCATCCGCTCTACAGACGCCAGCTCGGGCGTTACTATGCCGACCGTTTCGTCCGTCCAGGTCGCCCCCTCGACGTCGAGGCGGAGAGCGCGCGGTTGCGACCGCTCCTGCAAGGCTCGCGCCTCGTCCGCCTTGAGCTCGGTGCCGCAACGCCGATCTACGACAATGTCGATGACCTGTTCCGCGTCGGTGCCGCATCGCTCGCCGAGCTGCTGGGCAAGATATATCCCGAGTTTGCGGCGCTGCCGCCAGCGCAGCGGGAACGCGCCGCCGCATTTGTCACCGCCATCAACCCGATCTCGCTGGGTGCGGGCTTCCCGCCCGCGAGAGGCGAGCCGTTTCTTGTTCCCTCACTCCAGGTCATGCGAGATTTCCGATGAAGCCCCACCTGCCGTCCGATGAGCCAGCCGGCGCATTGGCGCTCGACCCCGATCGCCTATTCCCGCCCGAAGAACATGTCCGGGCGATCGCTCGGGATTTGTACTCGCTCGTCCGCGACTTGCCGATCATCAGTCCGCACGGACATACCGATCCCGCCTGGTTCGCGGCGAATGAGCCGTTCGCGGACGCGGCGGCGCTGCTGATCACTCCCGATCACTACATTTTTCGCATGCTCTACAGCCAGGGAGTTCCGATGGAGCGCCTGGGTGTGCCGCGGGCTGACGGGGCTGCGAGCGACGCGGACCCACGCGAGGTCTGGCGGCTGTTTTGCTCGCATTACCATTTGTTCCGCGGAACTCCGTCGCGGCTATGGCTGGAGCACGCGCTTGTTTCGGTGTTCGGCGCCAACGAACGGCCAAGCGCCGACAGTGCCGATCGTCTCTTCGACTTGATCGGTGCCGCCTTGCAGCGTCCGGAATTCCGGCCTCGCGCGCTGTTCGACCGCTTCGGGATCGAACTGCTGGCGACCACGGAATCGCCGCTCGATCCGCTCGCGCACCACCACGCAATCCGCGAAAGCGGCTGGCCGGGCCGCATCGTTACCGCATTCCGGCCCGATCCCGTTGTGGATCCCGACTTCGAGGGGTTCATCGCCAACGTCGCTCATCTCGGCCAGATCACCGGCGAGGACACGGCATCCTGGGGAGGATACCTCGAGGCGCTACGCCGCCGCCGCGCGGACTTTGCTGCAATGGGCGCGACCTCAACCGATCACGGCCATCCGACCGCCGCTACCGCCGACCTCGACCCGAGGGCCGCGGAGGCGCTGTTTGCGCGCGCCATCGCGGGCAAGCTGGAAGAGGGAGAAGCCGAGCTGTTCCGGGCGCAAATGCTGACGGAAATGGCGCACATGAGCCTGGATGACGGCCTGGTCATGCAGATCCATCCCGGGTCCTTCCGCAATCATAATGATCTCGTTTTCCGGACCTTCGGTCGCGACAAGGGCGCGGACATCCCCACGCGAACCGACTACGTCCGGGCGCTCAAACCTCTGCTGGATCGTTTCGGTAACGAGCCTGGCCTTACCGTGATCGTCTTCACGCTGGACGAATCAAGTTACGCCCGCGAGCTGGCGCCTCTGGCAGGTCATTACCCCTGTCTGAGGCTGGGCCCATCCTGGTGGTTCCATGACTCGCCGGAAGGCATGCGCCGCTTTCGCGAGATGACCACCGAAACGGCGGGCTTCTATAACACGGTCGGCTTCAACGACGACACGCGGGCTTTTCTCTCGATCCCGGCGCGCCACGACGTCGCGCGGCGTTGCGATTGCGCTTTTCTTGCTCGGCTCGTTGCCGAGGGCCGGCTCCCGCTCGCCGAGGCGGGCGAGGTCGCGGTCGATCTGGCCTATAACCTCGCCAAGCAGGCGTATCGGCTATGATTGTCGAGCGGCCGACACCGGCCAGAGCCGAGTGGATCGGCCGCTACCGGTGGGTGGTGTGCGCGTTGCTGTTTTTCGCCACCACCATCAATTACATTGACCGCCAGATCCTGGGCATCCTCAAGCCGATGCTCGAAGCAGAGTTCGGCTGGAGCGAGAGCGACTACGGGGACATCGTCTTCTGGTTCCAGACCGCCTATGCGCTGGGCCTGCTCGGCGTCGGACGTTTGATCGATCGATTGGGTACGAGGCGAGGCTTCGCCT
>CBDUBW010000035.1:0-15754 GCA_965365485.1 uncultured Aquisediminimonas sp. | reverse complement strand
AATCTCGCAACTTCTTCGTAACTCGACAGGCCTCCCCGTTGCGACGGGGAGGCCGGCTATTACACCAGCCGCAGCGCCCGCACCGCGATGATCAGCCCCGCCATGATCAGGAGCGCAGCCGCTATCAGCCGCAACGCTCTTACCGGTAGCCCGCCGGGCCAATCGCCACCAAGCAAAAGCGGTGGCATGGTCGCGACCACGACGCCAATCACGCCGCCCACTGTCGCCAGCACTGGCTGATTGCCGAGCGCCGCTAACGCGAAGACGATGAATTGCGCTGAATCTCCCAGTTGCGCGGCCGCAAAGGCAAGCAGAGGTTGGTCTGGCTCGCTAGCAACGCCTGTCCGCATCCTCACCAACATCGGGGCGCCCGCGAAGATGAGCGCCAGCGCGGCGAGCAGAAGGCGCGCGTCGGGGATCAGCAACCGCGCGATCATCGACCCGCCCCACGCCGACAACCCCAACCCGGCGATCGATACTGCGATCAGCGCCAGCAATGTCTGGATCGGCGCCCTCCCAGCAAGCACGGCGCGATGTGCGATCGCTTGATTTCGCCCGCCGACTTCCGCGAGCAGAACCGCGACCAGCGCCGGAATCAACGCGCCCAATTGGTGCCGGGTTTGAACGCGGTGAAGGCGCTTGTCAGCGGCTCGGAGGTAATCGGATAACCAAGTCCTTCGGGGATGCACAAATGCTGCTCCCCGCCGCGATCCTCGGCGTGCGGGCTGATCGGCTGAACGGGTATCGCACGCGCATGGGCTGCCACCTCATCATATCTGTCGAACTGCGCAAGCCGCTCGAGATTGCGCCGCGTCGGGTAGATGACATGAACCTTGCCGGCGTCCGCGGCCGCGAGCAGATCGGTCGCTGAGGCCCAGAAGCTGCGCACATTCTCGGTTTCGTCGACAACCGGGTCGGGCGCGTCATCCGGCGCCGCAGCTATATAAAATCGGGTATCGAACACCCGCGCCTCCTTGTGCCGCGGACACCAGCGCGCGAACGGAACCAGCGCATCGAGATCGAGACGATGCGGCCCAAGCAGCGCGCTGAACGGCTTATGATCGTGGAGTCGGGGCCGTGCAGCGTCGATCCAATCTTGCTCCGGCGGCTCTGCAAAACCGATCGCGATACCGCTTTCCTCGAGCGTCTCCCGAATCGCCGCGATCCGCGCTGCGGCTTCGGCGCGGTCAAGCATGCCACCGGAGGCGATCCAGTCGGGATTGGCGGCGATCAAATGATCGTCGAGATCGACCCGCCCACCGGGAAAGACGATTGCGCCGCCCGCAAAGGCCATCACCGTGGATCGCTCGACGACCAGAAGTTCATCGGCGCCGCTCTTCCGCTTGCGGAACAGCACCAGCGTCGCCGCAGGCCGCGCGTCGGGGTTGACGTCGCTCGTCAGCACATTGTCATCCATCGCACATCGCCTATCTTGCCGGCGCGTCCTGTAAAGGCGCAAAGTTGCGAGGGGGCCGCGATGGGCATCGTCGAGATATTGGGCGTTGCAGGCAGCGTCAGCCTGCTTGCCGGCTGGCGCGTCTATCTTTGTGTGTTCGCGACAGGCCTGGCAATGCGCTCCGGTTGGATCGACGCGCCGCAGCATCTCGCCAGCCTCGATGTGCTCGCCAACAACTGGGTGCTCGCCGCCTCGGGGATCGGGCTGGTCGCGGAGTTTTTCGCAGACAAGATCGCCTGGCTCGATTCGATCTGGGATGCGGTTCATACCGCGATCCGACCCGTCGGCGGCGCCGTGGTCGCGCTGGCATTGGTCGATGCATCCGATCCCGTCTGGCAGGTCGTAACCTTGCTGCTCGGCGGCGGCGCGGCGCTGATGAGTCACAGCGCCAAGGCGGGCACCCGCGCCGTGGTCAATGCCAGCCCGGAACCGTTCAGCAATGTTGCAGTGTCGACCGGAGAAGATGTCGTGACCGGCGGGTTGCTCGCGCTCGTCATCGCCAATCCTGCGGCCGCGGTGGTGGTAGCGATCCTGCTAATAGCGCTCGCCATCTATGCGCTGATCGTCGTGCGCCGCGTGCTCAACAGGCTTTTCGCCGTCAGCAAGCCTGTCACCTAGGGCAGCGCGGCGACTTCGACGTGATCCGGCTTCACCGAGCCCCGCCGGGTCGCATAGAGGCATCCTGTGACGATCAGCACCGTGCCCGCAAGCGTCGCCAAGGTCACCTCCTCGGCGAAGAAAATCCAGCCGAGAATCGCGGCCCAGACGAACGCGGTATATTCGACGGGGACCAGCGCCTGCGCCTCTGCGCGCGCATAAGCCCAGGACAAAAGCAGCAAAGCGCCCATCATCAACAGCGCGGAAATGACGATATCGCGCCAATATTCCGCGCCAGGCACCGCGCCCAGAAAGGGCGAGGCCAGCGCAAGAATGCAGCCGGCCACCAAGCTCTGGAAGAAGGCAATCTCGGCAGGCGTCGCCAATTGAGCCTGCTTGCGCTGGAGGATCAAGTTGAACGAATAAAGCACGGCGGAAACAAGAATCGACCCTGCGCCCCAGATCGCATCCTCATCATAATCCGACGCTCCAACCCGGCCTGCGAGGATGATGACCACGCCCGCCAATCCCAGGAGCGATGCGACAATTGCGTTCCTGCTGATCTTCTCGCCGAGCAGAACGGCGGCAAGATAAAGCGTAATGAGCGGCGCGATGAAGCTCAGGGCAATGGCTTCGGCCAGCGGCACGCGAACCACGCCCCAGAAGAAGGTGATGGCCATGAAGGGCGCGATCGTCCCGCGCACGAGATGAAGCCGCAGCCCTTCGCGCGCAGGCAGCGACTCGCGCCGCGCAAGCATCAACCCGCCGAACAGCGCACCGCCCAGCAAGGCGCCGACCCAGACCCGCCAGAGCATCGCATTATACGCGCCAAGCGCGATTGCGAGGCCTTTCATATAGGCGTCCATCGTCGAGAACAGCGCGATCCCACCACAGGCGACCATGAATGGAACGGCGATCGCAGGGCGGGCGGACATCGTTCCGCCTTAGCGACACGGGCCTACAGCGCAATCGATCAGGCGGCGGCGCGCTCCGGGCTGGGATTTGCCAGTTTGCGCGCCTCAATCGCCGGCATCGGGCGTCCGTACAGATAGCCCTGAATCTTGCGACACCCCAAGGAGTTGACCATCCGGCATTCCTCGTCGGTCTCGACCCCTTCCGCCGTTGTCGACATGCCGAGGCTATCGGCGAGCGCCACCACAGCGCGAATGATCGCCAGGCTCTCGGGCGCGTTCTTTGCCGCGCCTTGGACGAAGGTCCGATCGACCTTGATCGTCGAGAATTTGGTTTTCGAAAGATAGCCGAGCGACGAATAGCCTGTGCCGAAGTCGTCGAGCGCAAGCCTGATGCCGAGCGCGATGATGCGGTCGAGCACGGCGACAGCCGCGGTTCCTTCGCTCATGAAAACGCTTTCGGTCACCTCAAGCTCGAGCCGGTGCGGCGGCAGACCTGAATGCGCGAGCGCCTGCATGACCGTCGTCGTGAAATTGGCGTCGTGCAACTGCTCGGCCGAAACATTGACCGCGACGCGGATCGTCGAAGGCCAGGTCGCAGCTTCCGCGCAGGCGGTGCGCAATACCCAGTCACCGATCGGGCCGATCAACCGCGCCTCTTCGGCAATGGGAATGAATTTCGAAGGCGGCACCATGCCCAGTTCGGGATTGCGCCAGCGCAACAAGGCTTCGAAGCTTTCGAGCTGCCCGCCATCGGCGCTGACAACCGGCTGGTAGTACAGCTCGAGCTCGTTGCGATCGAGCGCCTTGCGCAGCGCGAGTTCAATCACGCGACGTTCTTCGGCATGGACGTGGAGTTGCGGCTCATAGGCGTGAGCGACACCGCGGCCCGCATCCTTGGAGCGATAAAGCGCGAGATCGGCTGAACGGATCAGTGTTTCGACGACGCGGCCATCGCGGGGGCCCACTGCAGTGCCGACACTCGCGCCGATATAAAGCGTGTGCTGATCAATCTCATAAGGCTTGGAAAGCGTTTCGATGATCGTCTGCGCCAGCTTGGCGAGCCGCTGCGGATCGTTCGCGTCCTTGACGACGATCGCGAACTCGTCGCCGCCCAGCCGGCCGCAAAGTTCGTTGTCCGTCATCAATGCGCGAAGCCGCTCCGACACACGCGTCAGCAGCCGATCGCCCACGGGATGGCCGAGCGTATCATTGACCGCCTTGAAGCGATCGAGATCGATCATCATGAATCCACAACGGCCGCGCCAGCGATCGGCTTCCGCAAGCGCCTGCGACAGCGTTTCGGTGACGAGGAGGCGGTTAGGCATCCCCGTCAGCGTGTCGTAGCGCGCCATGCGGTTGATCTTGTCGGCGCTCCGCCGCGTCTCGGTGACGTCCGATCCGACGCCGCGGAAGCCCGCGAATGTGCCGTCTTCTTCATAGCGAGGAGAGGCCGAAAGCTCCCACCAATGGGTATTGCCGTCGATCTGAAGCGGTACGACCAAATCGCTGAAGCTTTCGCGGTTCTTGAGCTTTTCCGCGAATGTTCTCAGGCCCGCCGAGAAATTGCCGCCATCCCAGGAATCGCCCGCAAGCACCTGAACGATCGGTTTCGCTTCAAGGCTCTGCGGCTCGACCCCGAGCGCCACGGCGAGGCGCGGGGAGACATGGGTGAGGCAACGCGAGGCGTCGGTTTGCCACATCCAGTCCCCACCGGAATCCTCATATTCGCGTAGTAATAGGCTCACAACCTCGCTCTTTTCCTTGAGCGCGTGGCGGCTGAAGCGATGGAGAATGATGGTCTTGCCATTAACAAGGCAGGCGGCGATCAGCGCTACCGAATAAGCGATCGCGGTCAGCGCGATCAAGGGCATGCCGACTTGCCAGCACATCCAGGCAAGCCCCCCGCCGACGATTGCGAGGAAGCCGGCCGCTGCCATCGGGATCGCGGAAAAGGCAAAGGCGGCGCAACACATCAGCGCCGTAGCCACCGTCCAAACGGTGATCATCTGTTCAGGGCCGGTATCGACGCCAAGCCAGATGGGAAGCGCTGTCCAGCAAATGCCAGCCGCCATCAAACTGAGTGTTTCTTGGTGCAGGTCGCGACGCGAAGCGGTGAACTTCACATGCGCGCGGTTGCCGATTTGCGGGAATGCGAGCAGCGCCGAAACCACCACGACCGCGGCGAACCAGCCAAGCAGTTTCAGCGGCGAGGCCGTCGGCCCGAGCGTCGCCACGATGACGCAACCCGCGGTGATGCTCATCGCCAGCCTGACCATGGCCGATTCGCGCAACAGATTGATCTGCTCGGCGCGAACGCGTTCCCACTCTGGCGTGCCGGGATCCGACAAACCGAGGATGGTGGGCCAGCCTATTGAAGCGTCGATGTGCGGTGTTTCGATACGTTTGCTCACCCGGTGCGCGTAACAGCGCCCGGTTAGCAAAAGGTAATGACGGCAATTTTATGCGGCCAGCCGATAGGCCTGGATTTCGCCCGACAGATAAAGATTGCGCGCCTTGGCACGGCTGAGCTTGCCTGAACTGGTGCGCGGCAGCGTCTTGGGAGGGACGAGCTCGACGATGCAATTGATGCCGGTGATCGCGCGCACCTTTTCACGTATTTCAATATGCAGGCGGCGGCGTTCGTCATCATCGCTGGTGCGGCATTGGACGAGGACGGCAGGCGTTTCTTCCCCTCCCGCAGCGGTAATCGAAAAGGCGGCTATGTCGCCCGATTTGAACCCGGGCAGCTGTTCGACCGCCCATTCGATATCCTGCGGCCAGTAGTTGACGCCGTTGACGATGATCATGTCCTTGGCGCGGCCGACGACATAGACATAGCCGTCCGAGATATAGCCCATATCGCCGGTATCGAGCCAGCCATCGACCAAACAGGCTGCGGTCGCTGCTTCATCGCGGAAATAGCTGTGCATGATCGACGGGCCAGACGCCCAGAGCTTGCCGATTTCGCGATCGTGCATCGGGGCACCCATGTCGTCCCTTATCTCGACCGCCATGTCGCGGCAGGGTTTGCCGCAATTGACGATGGCGCGGAAGCGCTTTGGCGCAGTTTCATCCGGCGGAGCGCCGGTCAAATCCGAATCCTCGACAAGCTCGACGATCAAGCCTTCTCCCGGCGGCATGATCGTGACCGCAAGTGTCGCTTCGGCGAGGCCATAGCTGGGTGTAAAGGCACGCGCATCGAAGCCGGCTTCGGCGAAAGCATCGACGAAATGCTGCATCACATCGGGACGGATCATGTCGGCACCGTTGCCCGCGAGCCGCCAGCGTGACAGATCGAACCGATCGGCGACATGCGTCTGGCTCGAAACGCGCCGCGCGCAAATGTCGTAGCCGAATGTCGGCGAATAGCTGAGCGTCGTCCCCGCGTTGCGCGTGATGAGATCGAGCCAGGCGAGCGGGCGCCGCGCGAAATCCTCTGTTTTGAGATAATCGGCGCTGACCTGGTTTGCGACCGGTGAAAGTAGGCAGCCAACCAGGCCCATATCATGATACCAGGGCAGCCACGAAACGCAGCGATCGCCATCGCGAACGTGCATACCATGGCTGTGCGCGGCCAGATTGTTGAGCAGGGCGTGATGGGTCACCGCGACGCCATGCGGAAAGCGCGTCGAGCCGCTGGAATATTGCAGATATGCGATGTCTTGCGGGTCAGCGTCTGGCAGCGCCACTCGATCGGCGGGAGACTCCTGCAGCGCGTCCCGGGCGATGCCGCGAACATCTTCCCTGCTACACGCTTCGTCGCCGATCGATTGAAGCTCTGGCGGATAGAGAAACAGCGCAGGATCGGCGCTCTTCATCTGCACGGCGAGCTGATCGACATAGGCATCGCGCCCGCCGAACGATGTCGGAAGCGGCAGCGGAACCGGCCAGGCGCCGGCATAGATGCAGCCGAAAAACAAAGCGGCAAACTCCGCCCCGGTTTCAGCGACAAGCGCGACCCGATCCTTCGGTGCGATGCCCAGCCCAATTAGCCGATACGCCGCAACCAGCGCGTCCTCGCGCAACTCATAATAAGGATAAGCGCGCGCGAGATTGCCGCGGGGATCGTGAAAGTTCAGCCCGCGCTGCCCCTTGGCGGCGTAATCGAGCGCCTCTCCCATCGTCGCAAAGTCGGAAAAACGCCGTGGGAGATCGCAATCATTGGGCGTTGGAGCCAGCGTCAAGATTTTCACCCCTTAGCCAATCGGATGGCGTAGCGAACACCTTTCGACGAAAAGTGCCGCAGCGCACTACCGCATCGGCGAGTTTTCTTTGTGCGCAAGTATATGGCACAGATACACGTCGATGGTCCAGCGCTCCGCCCGCCGCTCTGCTCCCCCACTCGACGACGCTTCCCTGCGAGCGCTCGCGCTCCACTATGCCGGGCGTTACGCGACGACACGCGCAAAACTGCGATTCTATCTCCAGCGAAAGCTTCGGCTCCGCGGCTGGGCGGGCGAGGCTGAACCAGACCTCGACGCGGTCGTCGATCGAATGGCCGAACTGGGCTATGTCGATGACGACGCCTTTGCAGCAGCGCGGGCGGGGTCGCTGCAGCGCAGAGGTTTCGGCCCGATGCGGGTGCGGGCGGCATTGCTCGCCGCTGGCATCGATAGCGACACCAGCCGGTCGCTTGCGGAATGCTCCGAGGAAGATGCCCTTGAAGCGGCGCTGCGCCTTGCGCGTAAACGGGGATTTGGTCGCGATCCCGAAAAGCGCGACAAGCAGATATCTGCTTTGGTTCGGGCAGGCCACGGCTTTTCATTTGCGCGTCAGGCCCTCGAACTGGCCGCAAGTCATGAAGATTGAACAATAATGCTGTAGACTCACCGAAATCATTGATTTTTTTTGCAATCCCGTTCAGATTGACAACTGTGGTTTTCACAGTGGGGCGGGAGTGATGGGCGAAGCGCGGACGTCTGACGCGCCTCGGGTCGATAGCGTTGAGCCCGCGATCAACGAGACGGGCATGTCTGGTAGCGAAATCGAAGACAGCGCGCCTGTCGAGGATCGCTCGGAGGTTTTCGAAAAGCGCGGCCAGATCAAATGGTTCGACGCGACGCGCGGATTCGGCTTCCTCGTCGCCGAGGACGGATCGGGCGACGTGCTCATCCATTTTTCGGTTCTGCGCGACCTCGGGCGGCGGATGTTGCCCGAAGGCACGACCGTCGTCTGCGAAGCCATCGTGGGTGGGCGCGGACTACAGGCGCTACGGATCCTCGAATTCGATCTCTCCACGGCGACGGGGGTCGATTTCGATCAGCGTCCCACGACGCGCCAGACTCGTGTCGATCCCCAGGCGATGATCGACGCCGCCGGGCCGATGGAGATCGTCACAGTCAAATGGTTCAACCGCCTAAAGGGCTACGGCTTCGTCAACCGGATCGACAGCGACGGCGATATCTTCATTCATATGGAAACGCTGCGGCGCGGCGGCTTCACCGATGTCGTGCCCGACGATCGCTTGCGTGCGCGGATCGCAGACGGCAGTAAGGGGTTGATGGCAGTGGAGGTCTCAGCCCTGTGAAGTTTGCGCTCGCGGCCGCGTTTCTGGCCTTGTCGACGATATCCGGGTGCGGCACCGCGCCTGCCGATGGCAAATCGCGTGTCGAAAGCGCGGCCACCATCCCGCTCGAAATCCGATCCGCCGCCAAACGCCACAAATTCCGTGTCGAGGTCGCGCGCACGCCCGAAGAACAGGCGCGTGGGATGATGTTCAGGCCACCGCTTCCGCAAGGGCGCGGCATGATCTTTCCACTCGGCGCGCCGCGCGTCGCAAGCTTCTGGATGAAGAACTGCCCGCACCCGCTCGACATGATCTTCATCCGCGCCGATGGCAGCATCGCGCGGATCGTCACGGCGACGCCGAACAACCTCATCCCCGAGGAGTCCGGGGAACCCGTGAGCGCGGTGCTCGAAATAGCGGGTGGAGAAGCAGCCCGCCTTGGCATTGCCGAGGACGATAAGGTGGCCTGGACCGACCGCTAGCGATTGCGCCGCCGCACACCATCGCCTAAACGCGCCGCGATCATGGGCGCGTTCAAGAATATTTTCACTTGGTGGGAAGGCGCGACCTTCGGAACTTGGCTGGTCTCGAAGCTGCAGGGCGGCAAGGTCGGCGAAGACGCGCTTGGCAACGCCTATTTCGAAGGCGGCAAGACCGTCGGCGGGCTGCCGCGACGCTGGGTGATGTATGCCGGATCGAATGATTCGAGCCGCGTTCCGCCTGAATGGTTTAGCTGGCTCCATCACCAGATCGATTCCGCGCCCGATATCGCGCTACCACCGCCGCGCGTCTGGGAAGCGCCGCCTCAGCCCAATCTCACCGGCACATCGCTGGCTTATCGACCGCAGGGCGCGCCCGAGCCGGGGCGCAAGCGCGCCGCTGCCACCGGGGATTATGAAGCATGGTCGCCCGACGCCTGAAGACGGTTGCGGCGGCGACAGTCGTGGCGCTGACCGGCGTCGCGGCGTGGCAGGCCGCGCCCGCAATTCAAAATGTCGTCGGGCCGGCTGCCCCCAAGGCCTCGAACGAAACCCCGCGCGACTTGCCTTCGGTTGTTTCGGCCCCGGCACAGGTCAAAACCGTGTCGGTAGGAAAGGTCACGCCGATGGCCGAGCGCGTCGCCACCATCGGTCTGCTCAACAAGCGCAACGGGCTCTATCGCGATTTCAAGATGAAGCCGGGAGAGGCGAAGCGCATCGGCGACGTCGTCATCCGCATGAAGGCGTGCGAGACGACCGCCCCGTGGGAACCCGAACAGCTGACGGGGTCGTTCGTTCAGGTGATAGTACTCGGCAGCGATGAGAAGTGGCGCAAGGTGTTTTCGGGTTGGCTGTTCAAGGAATCGCCATCACTTAACGTCGTCGAGCATCCGATCTACGACGTCTGGACCAAGGCTTGCACGATGCGCTTTCCCGAAACCGGGCCGGAAACAATCGTCGTCAAGGGCGATAGCGGATCGGCCGGCGGCCGGTCGAATGCGAAGAAATCGGCCCCCGCCGAGCCTGCGGCGCCCGAGCCTGAAAGCGCTGCGCCAAGCAACGACGCGTAGGCGTTGCGCCCGATCTCGACCGCGCCGAGGCTGGCGAGATGCGGCGTGATGAATTGGCAATCGAGCAAGCTATATCCACCCGCCCGCAACCGCGCGACGAGATGGGCGAGCGCGACCTTCGAGGCATCGGTCGCGCGACTGAACATCGATTCGCCGAAGAAAGCTCGCCCCAGCGACACGCCATAGAGCCCGCCGACCAGTGCGTCGCCCGCCCATGTCTCGATGCTGTGCGCATGGCCAATCCGGTGCAGGCCCGAGACTGCCCGGGCGATTTGGCCATTGATCCAGCTATTCTCACGCTCCTCGGTCGTTTCAGCGCATTTGGCCACGACGGTGTCGAACGCGCGATTGACCGTCGTTTCGAACCGTTCGGATCGCAGCGTCTTGGCCAGCGATTTCGAAAGATGAAAGCGATCGAGCGGCAGCACCCCGCGCTTGCGCGGCTCGACCCAGTAGACGGACGGCGCGTCGACGCCATCGGCCATCGGGAAGATTCCGCTGGCATAGGCCTTGAGCAGCAAGCCGGGATCGAGCGGTTCGGACATGGATGAAAGTTTAGCGCCGTGGCGCTTCAAGTCACGGTTATATGGTTCATCGACTCGACAGGCTGATCGCGATATGGGGCCACAGCATCAAACGGGGTTTTGTGATGACCAAGCGTAAACTGGTCGCAGCGCTGGCGGCGGTAGCGATGATCGGCAGCGGCACGACGCCAGCATTCGCGAGCGGCTGGGGCGGCGGAACGTCGATCTCTGCCGGTTTCGGCTTCGGATCGGGCTATCGCGGCTATGGCCGACGGCATCGCCATTGGCGTCGCGGCAATGGCGTGAGCGCGGGCGATGTGATCGCCGGCGTCGCGATCGTCGGCGTCATCGCCGCCATCGCGTCCTCAGCATCGAAGCGCAAAGCCGAGCGCGATGGCAGCACCCGCTTCTCGCGCATCCGAAGCGAAAACGAAGCAGTCGATGCCTGCGCGATCGCGGCCGAACGTAAGGCGGGTGAAACCGCCAGCGTGCGCGATATCACGCAGGTCGACCCCGTCGCCGGCGGGTGGGATGTCGAAGGCGAGATCGAACGCCGCGCGGATTGGCGTGACGAGACGGGCGATCGCAGCCGTTTCACCTGCTCGGTGCGCTCGGGCATGGTCGATCATGTCTATCTGGACAGGGACGACTTTGCCGCGCGCTAGGGCGGAATGAGCAAGCTCACGGTCAACAACCAGCCGGTCGAATACCGGATGGATCCGGAGACGCCCCTGCTCTGGGCGTTGCGTGACGCTTCGAATTTGACCGGCACCAAATATGGCTGCGGAACCGGCGATTGCGGCGCGTGCACGGTCGATATCGATGGTCGCGCCGTTCGGTCATGCCAGGTTGCGATCGGCCGGGTCGAGGGCAGCTTCGTCACCACGATCGAAGCGCTCTCGCGCGATCGCAGCCACCCCGTCCAACAGGCCTGGGCCGCCGAAAGCGTGACCCAATGCGGCTATTGTGATCCCGGGATGATCATGGCGATCTCGGTGCTTCTCAAGGGCAATCCCAATCCCAGCGACGCGCAGATCGATGCGGCGATCACCAACATCTGCCGCTGCGGCATCTATCCCCGCGTCCATCGCGCGATCCGCCGCGCGGCGGCGATCATGGCGGGCAAGGAAAATGTCGCGGCAGTGCCGCCGCCGGGCATTTCGATAGAGGATGCCGCGGGCGCGGTGCCGAGCATGGCCGCACCGGCGCGCTAGCTTTCAAAACGCTTACCTAAACGTTAAGCCGTGGCTCATGTGCGACGGAGCAAAGTCGGACCAACGTCGCGGTATTGAGTCGCGACTGCACAGGAGTTCGGGTGAATGCGTAGCTTGTTGATCGCCCTTTTGATTTCGACCGCCGCCGGGGGCGCGGCGCATGCACAGACCAACGACGTCGATCGTATCGAAGCCAATGCGCAATCGCGTCAGATGCGCGCGGAACGAGCGCAGGTCCAGGTCGCCCAGCGCGGCGAGGGGCGGCGTGGTGGCAATGGGGGTCAGCGCGCCCAAGCTCCCCGTCAGCGTGACAGCAGCTTGGGTGGCATGGGGCGCCGCAGCATGGAAGCAGGCGGCTGGCGCGGTCGTCAGAGCGCAGCGCCGCAAGCGCAGGCGGCGCCGCAGCAGCAGACCCAAACGCGCGGCAATTGGAATCGTGGCGATGGTCAGCGCAATTTCAATCGCGGCGACGGCCAGCGAAACTGGAACCGGGGCGATGCGGGCGCACAGCAGCGCTGGCAGGGCCGCCGTAACGTGACCCCGGTTGCGCCGAGCGGCTCGATCGATCGCAACAATGATGGTCGCGTCGACCGCGCCTATGATCGCAATCGCAACGGCCGGCTCGATCGCAACTTCGATCGCAACCGCGATGGTGCGCTGGACCGGCGTTTCGATCGCAATCGCGACGGTGAATTGGATCGGCGTCTCGATCGTAACAATAACGATCGCATCGATCGGCGTTTCGATCGCAATCGTGATGGCCGCCTCGACAATCGCCGCTGGGATGGCAATCGCTGGAACAATGGCGGGCGCGAATATAACTGGAATCGCGGGTGGCGGAATGACCGGCGTTACGACTGGTACGGTTATCGCAATCGCTACAGGAATTATTTCTACGCGCCGCGCTACTATAACCCCTATGGCTATGGGTACGGATATTCGCGGTTTTCGATCGGGGTTTATCTCGACTCGCTCTTCTATTCGAACCGCTATTGGCTGAACGATCCGGGCTATTACCGGCTCCCCGCTGCCCCCTACGGCGCCCGTTGGGTGCGGTATTATGACGACGTTCTGCTGGTCGATATCGACAGCGGCTACGTCATCGACGTCATCCACGACTTCTTTCTCTAACCCCCTGAGAGGTCGCAACGAAGGGTCCGGAAAGCGAAAGCTTCCCGGGCCTTTTCGTTTGCGCTTGCGCGGGGCGCGGCGGTTGCGCCATTCGGGATGCAACAGGAGAAGCTCATGCTGCGCAATTTGACCGTCATGCTCGCTTTGGCATCGGCCGCCCCGATCGCCGCCGAGACATTCGTCATCCAGGCCGGCCGGGTCATCACCGACGCCTCGCAAGCTGCACTCGGTGAATCGACGGTTACGGTTACCGATGGAAAGATCGTCTCGATCCAGCGCGGCCGTGTGGCGCCGCCGCAAGGAGCGACACTGATCGACCTTGGCGACAAGACGCTGATGCCCGGGCTGATCGATATGCATGTTCACCTCCAGTCCGATCCGGGCGGAGACTTTCGTGACGAGGCGGTGCTTCCCGACGATTGGTTTATGATGGTCGGCGCGCGCAACGCCAAGATCACCGTCAAGGCGGGCTTCACCACCGTCCGCGATCTCGGATCGACCAAATTCGGCGGCTTTGCGCTGCGCGACGCGACCGCCAAGGGGCTGATCGACGGACCGCGTATCGTCTCGTCGGGCTCGGCGATTTCGATCATCGGCGGCCATGGCGACGTCAACGGCTTTCGCGCAGAGGTTAACGCCGCGCTCGATGCCGGCAACACCTGCACCGGTCCCGAGCAATGCGCCGCGCGCGTGCGCGAATTTTCGAAGCGAGGCGCGGACGTCATCAAGATTACTGCGACCGGCGGCGTGCTTTCGCAGCAGGGTCGCGGGCTCGGCCAGCATTTCACCGATGCCGAGATGAAGGCGATCGCCGACACCGCGCATAGCCTTGGCCTGCGCGTCGCGGCGCACGCGCACGGCGCGCGGGGGATAGAGGGCGCGGCGCGTGCGGGTATCGATACGATCGATCACGGCACTTTCGCCGATGCCGCCGCGATCCGCGTAATGAAGGCCAGTGGTAGCGCGATGGTGCCGACGCTGATGGCGCTGGAGGGCGTCAACAAGCGGCTCGGCAAGGGCATCTATACGCCGACCGTCGAGGTCAAAGCGCGCGAGGCGGTGGCGCAGCGCGGCAAGGCGCTGAAGGCCGCGCACGATGCCGGTGTCGCGGTCGCCTTCGGCACCGACTCGGGCGTTTTCCCGCATGGCGAGAATGCGCAGGAGCTCAATCTGATGGTCAAGTTGGGCGGGCTGACCCCGCGCGAGGCGCTCGCCAGCGCGACGACGGTCGCTGCCAAATATCTCGATATGGAGAATGAGATCGGTCGCATCGCGCCCGGCTACTCGGCTGATCTGATCGCGGTCTCGGGCGATCCGCAACGCGACGTCACGACGCTCGAAAAGATCGATTTCGTCATGGCGCGGGGCCGCGTCATCCCGTGAGCAGCCTCGTCAAGGACAAGGAAAGCGGGTCGAAGCTGCTCGCGCAGCACGGCAAGACCGTGCGCAAGAAGCTCAAAAAGCACGAGCGGGTCGAGATCGTCAGCAATGGCGGACTCGATCTCTACATCGTCCAGAATTTTATGACGCCGCAGGAATGCACCGATCTGATGGCGCTGATCGACGGCACCGCGCGCCCATCATCGCTCTACAAAGGCACCGAGATCGACGGTTATCGCACCAGCTATTCAGGCGATCTCGACCCCTTTCATCCGCTCGTGCAGATTATCGAAGGGCGCATCTGCAATCTGATGGGCCTCGACAGACGCTACGGCGAGACGCTCCAGGGCCAGCGCTACGCGGTCGGGCAGGTTTTCAAGCAGCATCACGACTATTTCTTCAAGACGCAAAGCTATTGGGAGATGGAGCGCACCCGCGGTGGGCAGCGCAGTTGGACCGCGATGATCTATCTCAACGAACCCGGCGGTGGAGGCGAAACCAACTTTCCCAAAGCGGGGATGTGCATATCGCCGCGCACTGCGATGCTCGTGATGTGGAACAATATGGACGAGGTCGGCGCGCCCAACGACCTCACTGCTCATGAAGGCGTCGCGGTGACGGCGGGGACGAAATACATCGTCACCAAATGGTTTCGCGAGCGCTTCTGGGGCTAGTCAGAGCTTGCGGTCGTTGCGATCGAGCGCCTCGCGCGCCTTGTCCTTGATGCCGCCAATTGCGTTCTGCGCCTTTCCTTCGATCTGCTCGGCCTTGCCGTCCGACTGAAGCTTCGCGTCGCCCGTGAACTTGCCCACCCCTTCCTTGATCTTCCCGCCAAGATTTTTCGCCGAACCTTCGACGCGGTCGTCGTCGATGCTTTCGCGTGCCATTGTCTTTACTCCAAACAGAAAAAGCCTGTGAAATAACCCGCCTGGCCGCGGCGCGTTCCGGCGTTGGCTTTCGATTTGCTGACATTCGCGTTCCGCAATCATTCAAAACGAATCGATTAGACCATCACCTGTCGAGCGTAACTTTCGACAGGAGTAAGGACCATGAAGACATTGATTTTCGGCCTGCTTGCCGCGAGCACCCTGGTTCCGGCAAGCGCAAATGCGCAGACGCGCGAACTTGCACGCGACCGGCAGGAAATTCGCGAAGAACGTCGCGATCTCGAACGAGCGTATCGTTACGGTGATCGCCGCGATATCCGCGAAGAGCGCCGCGAACTGCGCGACGCGCGGCGGGAGTATCGCGAGGACCTGCGCGACTTCCGTGCGGGCCAGCGACTTCACCGCAGCTACTACACCCCGCGTTACTATGTCGCGAGACCGTGGGAGTATCGCCTTCCGCGCGCAAGCGGCCCCTATCGTTGGGTTCGGTACGGGCGTGACTTCCTGCTCGTGAACGTACGCAACGGCTATGTTCGTGACGTCGTGCGCGGCCGGGGTGGCTGGCGCTAGACGCTGGCGGCTTGCTCTCCCTCCCC
>CBDUBW010000034.1:0-15921 GCA_965365485.1 uncultured Aquisediminimonas sp. | reverse complement strand
TTCGAGACCGATCCGCCATTCTGGTAAAGCACGCTGTGGCTTGACGGCAGGAAGTCGATAGCGCCGCCCCCAGTGGCGGTGTCCGTCGGGTTCCAGTTGATGACCGCCTTCACGTCGGTCGGTGAAATCGGTCCCGTGTTGCCGATGGTAATGGTGTCGGCGCCGCCGACGGTCCGGTCGATGTTGACGGTTCCGCCGGGAGTGAAGACGGTGGGGGTATCGAATGTGGCGTTATAGCCGTCGGCCTTGGCCGGATGCGGCAGCAAGGGCAGGGCGGCCCCCAACGCACAACCGCATAGCAGCCTGAGCTTGAGCGGGCCGGACTGCCCATTCGTCGCGGTTCGATCATACGCCATCGTAATCGCCTCTCAAAACTCGTTACGCGTCTATCGCCCGATCCAGGGCAATATCTTCACCGTTAAATTCGCCAGAAACCGCACGTCGCCGCGCCGGGTCTGCAGACCTGCACGCTTCAGCGGCACCGCCGCCCCGACATCGAGGCGGATGCGATCGCCGTAAGTCATCCGCACCCCGCCGCCTGCCGAATAAAGCTTCTGCGGATCGATGCCGTTGAAAGCGCTGTCCTTGTTCCAGACCCAGGCAGCGTCGAAAAAGCCATAGCCCTGAAAGGCGGCATCCTTGATCGATCGCGGCACAAGGCTGCCGACACGGATTTCGTTTGCGAAGGCGACGCCCGAATCGCCGGTCAACGTCCCCGGATCGTAGCCGCGACCGATGGTGAAGTTGCCCGTCGAGAATTCCTCATAGCTCAGCAGCGGATTGTTCGCATATTGGACGCGCGGCGCAACGCTGAAGGCCAGGATCGGGATCGGGCGATATTCGACGTAGCCCGAAAGTCGCGCGACAAAGCTGGTCGGATCGGCTTCGGGTCGGCTCGGCGGGATGACGCCCGCGACGCAGCGGATGCCGGCGGGTCCGCAACCCTTGGAGGCGCCGAACGCGCCGATCCCGTGGCGCAGTTCGAGCGACCCGCCGATGCGCCATTCGGGCTCGGCGGCGGAATAACCGTCAATGCTCGCCAGGCTCTCCGGATCGATGAAATCGGCATCGAGCCGCCCGTAGATCACGCGAAGCTTGTCTCGCGATAGCGGCAGCCCGGAAAGGCGAACGCGCTGGTTGACCAGTTCCATCCCGCCGCCCAGATACAAGTTGGTCGCCTGGCGACGGATCAGCGGATAACGCGCCTCGAGCGAGCCGACCAATGTCCGCGATTTAAGATCGACCGTCGGCCCGAGCGAGGGACGCGTCCAGGCATAGGTAAAATCGCCGACCAGCTTCAGACCCTCGCGGCCGAGCAGGATTTCCTGGCTGGCAAGCAGGACCTGCTGCTCGCGCGTCTGCGCGGTCGAGTAAATTCCGAGCGAGGTTCGATCTCCCAAGCCCAGCAAACCATTGAAGCGCGCCTGCAACAGCCCGCCATAGCGCCCGACATCTTTTGAGCCGTAATTCTGGAAGTTCGAATCGAGCTCGATAGGCCGGTAGGCGACGAGGACTTCGCCGATGACTTCACCCGGGGCGCCGCCCGCTGGTCGCAATGTCAGCCGCACATCGTAGCCCGGGATGTCGCGCGCCAGCAGCAGGTAGCGCTCGGCCTCGATGATGTTGAATACGGGCAGGTCGCGGATTGCGCCCAGATATCCCGCGATCAGTCTTTCGTTGCGCCCCGCGTTGCCGCGAACCTGGAAATCGACGAGCTTGGCCAGCAGCACGTCGAAGCGGATCACGCCATTCTCGATTTTCTGCGGCGGCACCTGCACTGCGGCGAGATAACCGTTGCGACGAAGGATCGTCGCAGCTTCGTCGCGGATGTCGCACACCGCCGCGATCGGGATTTCCTGGCCGACGAAGCGCGAATAAGACGGCGCGAGAAGATCGGGCGAGATGCCTTTGAGATCGCCGAACTCTACCGCGCGCAGCGTTGTCTTCAAACCGGCGAATTCTGCGTCGGCGAGCGGGCAGGGCGCACGCTCGACTTCACCTTCGATCGTCACGCGCTGGCCGGTTGTGGGCGGGATCGGCGGCACTGGATCGCGCAGGATTTCCTCGCGCGTGGTACCGAGCGAGGCCGGATCGACGGCTTGCTGGGCGACCGCCTGACTTGCGGTGCCGAATGCGAGGAAGCCCGCCATTCCTGACACGGCCGCGCCTGTGAATTTCATTCCCCGCTTCTCCAACCATACGCACATCATGCCTGCGCCGGATGTGGCGAAGACAGCACGATATCAGTCCCGCAATATCGCGCGGCGATCCGGAGGGCGGCGGATGGCGCTTGTATTCGCGCCGGTTCCGCTGATCGGCCTGCTAACACCCGACACCCGGGGAAACAAGCAGATAAGCCAAGCCAGCCCAGGGGTTCAGCCGACCGGCTCACCCTCTTCATCGGCGGCGATCACCTCGGTCGTCGCAATCAGAACATCGAGCTGGTCGGTGCAGCCCGCGCGGATCATCGCCGAGACCATCGACTCGGGAAGCTGAGTATCGCCACCGACGGAAGCGAACCGCAAAGTTGCCGCTTCAGTGAGTCCGCCACCCTCAAGCCTGAACACGTCGCCATCGGCGATCGGGAAGCTTTCGACCGGCCAGCGGATGATCGCCTGACCGTCGGTCAGCGGCATCGGCACCGACTTGCCGTCAGAAACTCGCGTGAAGGAGATGGTACCCGCATCGGCGCGACGCGGCAGCCACAGCGCAACTTTCTGCGTGCCGGCATAGCAGACCGAGCCCGATTTGCTGGCATCGACCATCCAGATGTTGGCGGGGCGGTCCATTTTCATGCCGCCGCGCACGGCCCCGGTGCGCATTTGGCGCTTGCCTGAATTGTTGAGCACCGAAGCGACGAAGCTGCTCGCCGTGCTGCCGCTCGCCGAGTAAGTTCCCGGGCCTTTGAAGACGTGGGTGCCTTCGGCATCGAGAACGGTTACTGAATCGCCCGGGCGCAGAGTCAGCTTTGCATTGCTGGCGAGTTTCTTCCCTGCCGGATAGTTTGCTGCCGATGGGCCCGTCGATCGCACGACCAGCGTTTGCGCCGTCGCTGCCGCGCCCGCGACCAATAGCGACGCCGCCATTGCCGCACGCAGTATCTTGCCGATCTTGCCCATGTTCTTTCCCTCCCCGAAAGGCCACGCTCCGGCCCAACGGCTTTCCGACACAAGCGACAATAAGGGTGTTAGGCCCCTCGCTTGTGACTGCTCGCACATTCGGAAAACTTTTTCCGGAAGAGCGCGAATGCGCAGCGGACCCCCCGCAGCAAGCACGCACGGTAGCAGATTTTCTAGGAAAGCGAACCCCCGGGCGTAGTTAACCCGGGGGCCTGAGAAATCGAAGCGGATCTCCGCCAGAATCAGCCCTCCGGGGCGTCCTCGAGCGCGGCGGGAACCGCCACCATTTCGATGAGACGATCGAGCTGAGCGTTGCACCCCGCCCGGATCATGCCCGCCGCGGTCGCTTCGAGTCCCTGCGGATCGGCGCCGAGCGAGGCGAACTTGATCGTAACCGGGCTAGGCATCGAAGCCCCGGAAATGTTGAACTCGGAACCATCAGCCACGGGAAGCTCTTCGCTGGGCCACAATTTCGCTTGCTGGCCCGCACGAATGGTCAGAGGCACCGCCTTGCCGTCAGAAGACCGTGTGACCGTCAGAGTCCCGCCATCTGCCGCTGCGGGCATCCAAAGCTGCAGCCCCTCGGTGCCAGCATAGCAAACAGTGCCGGAATTGGTGGCATCGATGAACCAGACGTTGGTCGGCTTGGCGCTTGCCGTCGTCGACCCAGCGCCGCGGACCGCCCCGGTGCGGACCTGCCGAGAACCGGTATTCTTCAAGACCGATCCGATCGAACTGCTCGTCGCTGTGCTGGCCGTCGTTGAAAACACGCCCGGCCCTTTGAACACACGCGTGCCGCGTCCGTCGAGGATCGTCACTTGATCTCCCGCCTTGAGCGCAACCTTGCTGTTGTCCGCGATCGGCTTTCCGGGCGGGTAGGCTGTAGCCGACGGCCCCGACGATTTGACGACGATCGTTCCCGCGCCGGCAACGCCGGCAGTCGCGATAAAGGCGGCGGTTGCGACCGCGCCGGCGATGCTCTTGCTAATCCAAGACAAAATAGCCTCCTTCTTCCTGGTGGCCAAGCCGGTAAACGAAATTGGCCAGCGCTTTATCATTGGGATTCTGATCCGAATTTTCCCTGAGCGCTGTGATTGCAGACACATCGCCGCGCATAGCGCGAATTGCAAGCTCGGTGAAGATTTGCCGCTTCGCGCCTTCCATTTCCGGGACGGGTTCTAGAATCTCCACCGGCGTCGCTCGCCCGCGCAATACGACTCGGCCCATTGGGCGGAACCAGTTGAGACCCGATAGCTCGGCCGCCTCGCGGCTGACCAAAACACTCGATTTCGTCTGTTTGTTCGCAGATTCCAGCCGCGCGGCGGTGTTCATGCTGTCACCTAACGCGGTATATTGGATGCGGCCTTCGCCGCCGAAATTGCCAACGATCGCTTCGCCATAGTGAAGCCCGACGCGCGTCTTGCCGATCGCGGGGACGCCGTCTGGCACATTCTTGCGGAATTCCTCGCCTGCAAGATGCATGGCCACTGCCGCGCGCGCAGCACGTTCGCCATCGTCGGGGCGGCTGATCGGCGCGCCCCAAAATGCGACCACGGCATCGCCGACGAATTTGTCGATTGTTCCGCCATGTTCAAGCACGACGTCGCTCAGCATCTCGAGATAGCGGTTGAGCAACTTCGCGACCATTTCCGGCTCGATCGCGTGGCTGAGTTTTGTGAAACCTTCCAGGTCAGTGAAAACAACGAAGATCTCGCGCTTTTCACCGTGCAGGGCGAGGCTTTCGGGGTTGCGCATGATCTCCGCGGCGATGTCGCGCGGGAGAAACTTGCCGAGCGCGTTCTGCGCGAACTTGCGTTGCTCCGAACCAACCGCGCGTGCCGCTGTGCCGACCGCGGCAAAGGCGAAGACCCATCCCGCGACCCAGCCGAACGCCGGCAGCCCCTGCGTATCGACGAGTTGTGTCTGAAGGTAAAAGGGCAGAACCGCCATCGCGCCGAACTGCATGACGATCATCAGCGCGAGCGGCAGCGGACGCGCATTCGACAATGCGGTAAAGCTTGCCGCACCGACGACGACCAGCGCGGCGAGCCATTTGACCCAATCGGGAATGGCAACCGGCTTGCGCCCGTCGAGCTGCTGCGCGAGCATGTGAGCGAAAATCTCGACTCCCCAGGTGGGCTTGCCGGTGAGCTTGTTCATCGGCGTCTCGAACAGGTCGATATCCTGGATATGTCCGCCGATCAGGACATGCTTTCCTGCGATCTGCTTGCGAAACAACTCAGCCGCCTCGGGCACTTCGAAGAGCGCGTCTTCCGCGAAGGTATCGATTGGCAGGGCACCGAAGACCGGGCGCTCGACAAAGGCCGGCATACGATACAGCACGCTACCGTCAAACCCTTTAAAGCTTTCGCTTGCAGGACCGAGCATCGCGCGTGGGAGGCGATCGGGGTCGCCAGGCTGACGCGCGGGCCAACTGCGCAGGACGTTGTCGTCATCGGCTTCGATCATGATGCTCGCAGGCCGAACGTTGCCCGGGGCGAGACTTTTCTGGAAGGTTTCGAGAAACTCCTGCTGCCACAGCATGATCTTGTCCTCGGCAGTCGTTGCCGAGGCGAAGGCGAGGTAGGTCGGCGACTTGATCGACTGGAAGGCAGCGATGATCTCCGGGTCTTCAGGTTGCGGCTGATCGATCAGAATATCGATCCCGATGGACTTGGGCCCGAAGCTGTCGATACGGCGCAGCGCCTTTGCGAGAATTGCGCGATCGAGCGGCGATCGCTTGCCGGTCGCAGCCAATGTTTCGTCGGTATAGACGACTTGGACGATGCGATCGTCCTGATCGACTTTGGGCGCTGTAACGACATGACGCCAGTCGTACAGCGCGCGCTCAGCCTCGATTGCGAGTGGAGTGTTCCAGCTGCGCCCAGCCAGCATCAGCGCGAGTGCGACAAAGACGAGCGTCATCAGCAGCCGGCCGATGCCGAGCTGCCTGAGCCCCGTCCGCAACCCCGAAAGATACGCTCCGATGCGGCTCCGCCCCCGGTCAGGCAATGACTATTGCCCCGCCGCCGATGCCACCGTCAGCTTCTCGCTGGCAAGGAAGCGCTGCGCGCCATCGCCGATAATCGCGAACCCCGACCAGTAGAAGGGGTGCGATGTCTCGGGATCGTCCATCAGCGCTTCCTGGCTTTGCGCCAGCGCCATTGCGACATCAGCCTGCTGCCCGCTGCGGAAGAAGCCGCTGATCAGCCGCTGGGTGGCGTTGAAGTCGTCAGGGGCCGGCCAGTGGCTGGCAAGAACCGAGCGCCCGCCCGCGCCGATGAATGCGCGCACCAGACCGTCCAGAGCGCTGCCGCCACCGGTGGTCACACCCGCTTCGCGCGTCGCCGCGATCGTCGCTTTGCCTGCGGTATCGCACGCCGAGAGGATGACGAGATCGGCGTTGAGTCGCAGGTCGAAGATTTCGCGGAAGGTAAGCATCCCATCCGAGCTCGCATCGCCGAATGACGTCAGCAGGGCAGGCCGGGCCGGGCACTCCGGTCGGGGGGCGGTAACGAGACCGTGCGTGGCGAAATGAAGAATGCGGTAATCGGCGAGGTCGCTCCGCTTCATCATATTGGTGTCAGAAAATTCCTGACCGATCACCAGCGCCGATTGGTTCGCGCCGATCAGCGCCTGCGCATCGCGCAACTCCTGCGCCGAGATGGGCTTGTTCCACTCGCTCGTCGGCCATTGGCAATCGAGCGAATCACCCGCCAGCATCCGCCGCGTCGATGCGACCTGCACCGGGCCGGCGAGCGGCGCATTCTGGCCGAAGCCGATATATTGGCGCGAGGCGTTGGAGGCCGGCGTCGTCCGTGCGTCGCGGAAGCCACGAACCGAAAGCGCGGTGCTGACGGCACGCTTGCGGCCGAGCCATTCGACACCGCGGAAGTCGAAGGGATCGCCACCCGCAGTGGCGGCGCGCGCCGCGTAAGCGTCCGCCCCGGCTTTGCCCGTGACGAGAAGATTGATCGGAAGCCGCAGCAGGGCACCATCGGGTTCGAAGATGATATGGTTGGACCCCGTCACCCGATCCGAAACCGGACCGAACAGCGATGTGTAGAGCCGCTGAGAAAGCCTGATATCGAAGGGATAGGTATTAAGCCGCCCATCCTCTTCCTTGACGATAGTATCGCGCAACGCATCGACCGCGCGGTCCAGCTGGTCGGGAGAGAGCGCGATCCGGTAGCCGGTCGCACCGCTCTTGTCGGTGTAGATCGCGTAGAGCGAGCGCCCGACGACGCTGACCTTGATGTAAGCCTCGCCCGGCTTGAGCGCCGCCTTCATCTCGTCGAGCGTCACCACCGCGTTCGAGATGGCGCGGAACTGCGGGTAATCGGCAAGGCGCGCCTGCGTGGCCGCCTGATCGCGTTGAAAATTGTCGATCTCGATCCGCAGGGCCGCCGCAGCAGCTTCGATATCCTGCGTGCGATTTGGCGCCGCCAGCAGCGTCGCCAGATCGATGCGGCTGCGTTCGATGTCGCGTTCGAGCGTACGCGCCTGACGAAACAGCCTGGCCGCTTCGTCATTGCCTTCGCTAAGCTCACGCGAAAGGATCGCCTGGGTGTCAGCGACGCCAGGGCGGATCAGCGTCTGGCTGGCGAGGAACATGTCGTCGGCAAGCCCCGGGTTTGCCGCCATTCCGTCGGCGAGAATGGCAAAATAGGGACTTAACAGATTGCCGAGCCCGGCGATCGTCGTGCGATTGGTCGTCGCGACCTTCACCACCTCGCGATACTGCGTCATCGCTTCGTCGGTACGCCCCCGCCGTGCGAGAAACGCAGCGAGCCGCGCTCGCGCGCCGTTCACCGCATTGGTCTGCGGATAGCGGATTTCGAGCAGTGCCAACGCTTCGCGAATGCGCGCTTCTGCTCCGCCGAGATCGCCCTGATCTTCGAGCGTCAGCCCGAGCTCGGTCATGATCTGCGCGCGCAGTCGAATGACGGAAACGACGCGGCCATCGCGCACCGCGAGCACATCGGTCAGCGCCTGTTCGAGCAGCGGTCGCGCTTGCGCCGGCTGGCCTTTCAGGCGCAACAGCGTTCCTCGCAACTGCATCGCCTGCGCATCGAGGAAGATTGCGCGCTCCTCGGGCGTCAGCGAGGTCTGCTCCGTCGCGCCGAGCCGCTGGTTGGTCGGCAGCCCCGAATTGATCTCGGCCGCGACCTGCGCCCCAATCTCGATCGCGCTCGTAGGCAGCTTGGCCTGGCGCTCGAGCGGCGTCACCGGCATGTCGAGCCGCTGAAGGGCGTCGTCGTATCGTTGCTGGTTGAGCAAATGCAGCGTCTCGAAGTTGCGCCGAAGCCGGGTCTGGACGCGGTCGGTGGTCGGCACGCGCGCGACATTTTCGAACAGCGCATCGGCCTCGGCGAATTCGCCCAGGTTCGATTTCTGCAACGCGCGGTTGATCAGATACTCGCCCGCGCGATCGCCATCGTCGGTGCCGTCTTCGGCACGCTGCTGCAATATGTCGAAGAATTCGGCGGCTTCGGCATAATTGCCGCTATTGTTGCGGCGATAACCTTCCGCCAGCGCCTGATCGGGATCGAGCGTGCCGGCCTGGACGCGCGCGAAGGCGACGGGATCGTCGATCGAAGTCACCGCGACCGTAACCTGGCCTGGCACGTAGCGATCGGCGATGACGGTCCGCATCGCCAGCTTCAACGCGCTGTCATAGCCCGCCAGGCCCTCGGCGACCCACACCGTCTTGCCGCGCGTGACGCCGAGAATGCGATAGCCGACCGCGATATCCTTGAGCTTGCAGGTCTCGAGTGTGGCGTTGCCAAGATCCTCGACAGGTTCGCTTCCTATTTGACCCGAGCAATCGACTTCGTTCGCACGGAGCGCCGCGAGCCGCTGCATTATCTGTTCGGTGGTTCCGCGCAGGCCATAAACCTTGCCGACGGGGCGGGCGGCATCACGGCAGACGATGTACCAGGCGCGATCGAACATGTTCTCGATCGCCGCGTCGCGCGCGCGGGTTTGGACCTGGCACAGCACACCTCCGCCGCTGCCGAGCCGGAAGCTGTCGGAAAGCGTCGGCGGCGCGAGCTGGGTCTGCGCCGAAGCCGATGCAGCCAGCAACACGCTCGATAGAGTCATAATCGGAAATACGCGCACTGAAGGTCTCCCCAACGCAAGCGAGGGCAGGGTACGATCCGTCCCCGGCCACCGCCGCAAGTCACTAGCGCCCGTCTGTGATTCCGAACTGCCTAGCGCAAAGTTGGGAGCGGCGGAAGTGACCGCGCGCACCGCGCCTTCATTGCTTGCTTACGCATCGGCGTTATCAGGCCGGCGATGACTGCAGCCTTGGCATCCACGCGCCCGGTGCGCCCCGCGTCGGCGGTATCGTCTGGAGTCGGAATTGCGGGACTTGCTGGATTGGGGCTATATACGAGCTTCGCAATCGCGCTCGGCTGGTCCGGCCCCATGGCGGCACTCGGCAATGTCGTCGCCTGCGGCGTGCCGATGGTCTTCTGGTCGCTGTTCGTCGACAAGGTCCATCGCAACCCAAGCACCGGAATCGATTGGAACCTGCCCCGCGACCAAACGGCGATCAGCGACGTCTCGATCACCAAATTGTGCGGCCTTTGGGCGACTTGGGCCGGTATCGGCGGACTTTATTGCGTCGCGCGCTGGTATTGGCGCGGCAATTACCTTTTCGCCATGGAAGTGTTCGCCTGGGTGGCGGTGCCGCTGTTCCTGCTCTCGATCCCTTACGTAATCTGGCTCGACCGGCGCTTGATCGAACCGCGTGACGGCGCCTGGCATCTCGGCGCCTGGCTGACCGGGCAGCGCGCCGATCCGGAGATGATCGCGCACCATTTACGCGCCTGGGCGGTGAAGGGGTTCTTCCTGGCCTTCATGCTTTCGATCGTGCCGCCGGGCTTTCGCAATGTCGTCGGGGCCGATTTCGGCATCGTGCAAACCAGCCCGCTGGCGCTGGCGCGCTGGCTGATCTCGCTGATGTTCGTGATCGACGTCGCCTTCGCGACCGTCGGTTATGCGCTGACAATGCGCCCGCTCGACGCGCATATCCGTTCCGCGACGCCTTACGCCTCGGGCTGGGCGGCGGCGCTGATCTGCTATCCGCCCTTCATTCTGATGAACGCCGGCGGCCCGCTCGATTATCGCCACGATGAGGGGGCTTGGCTCTACTGGCTACAGGATCAGCCGGTGCTACTCGGCATCGTCGCGACATTGCTCGTCGGGCTGACCGCAGTCTATGCTTGGGCGACCGTTGCCTTCGGACTGCGATTCTCGAATCTCACTGATCGCGGCATCCTCACTCACGGGCCTTATGCCTGGACCAAACACCCGGCCTATCTCTCAAAGAATGTCTTCTGGTGGCTCTCGGCGATGCCTTTTCTCGTTGCGAGCGGCAGCTGGGTCGACGGGATCCGCAACACCGCGTTGCTCGCGGCCGTCAGCGGCGTCTATTATTGGCGCGCCAAGACCGAAGAATGGCATCTTGCCGCCAACCCAGATTACGCTCCCTACTCGGCGTGGATGGCGGAGTATGGGCCGATCACCCGGCGGCTACGGTGGCGGAACCGACTGCTCCGCCCGACCGAGCAAGAACTGAGCGGAGCTTAAGCCCCCGCCGGCAACAACCGGCGTTCGCCCATGATCCGCGCCATCGCTTTCTGCAGTTTCTCGAACGCGCGAACCTCGATCTGGCGGACGCGCTCGCGGCTGACACCGTGGTGCTGGCTCAGTTCCTCAAGCGTCTTCGGCTCCTCGGTCAAGCGACGTTCGGTCAAAATGTGAACCTCGCGTTCGTTCAACGCTTCCATCGCCTCGCCAAGCATCTTGTGGCGCTCGATCGCTTCCTGACGATCGGCGTAAACTTCGTCCTGCAAGGGCCCGTTATCGGGAAGAATATCCTGCCACTGGCCTTCGCCTTCCTCGTTCATCGAGACATTCAGCGAAGTGTCGCCGCCGTTCGACATGCGCCGGTTCATCGACACGACCTCGTCTTCGGTGACACCGAGATCGGTCGCGATCTTGCGTACATGCTCGGGGCGCAGATCACCGTCTTCGAACGCTTCGAGGTTCGATTTCATCCGCCGCAAGTTAAAGAACAGCTTCTTCTGCGCGGCAGTGGTGCCGATCTTGACCAGGCTCCAGCTGCGCAAGATGAATTCCTGGATCGAGGCCTTGATCCACCACATCGCATAGGTGGCGAGGCGGAAGCCACGATCGGGCTCGAACTTCTTCACGCCCTGCATCAGCCCGATATTGCCTTCGGAGATCAGTTCGTTGACCGGAAGGCCATAGCCGCGATAGCCCATCGCGATCTTGGCGACGAGGCGAAGGTGCGAAGTCACAAGCTTGGCCGCGGCTTCGGGATCCTGATGTTCCTGGTAACGCTTGGCGAGCATATACTCCTCCTCGGGGGTGAGGAGCGGGAACTTCCGGATTTCGGACAAATAACGGTTGAGCCCGGCTTCGCTGCCGAGCGCTGGAATGGTTGAAGGCGACTTGGTGCGCGTCGCCAAAGACTTGCCGGCCATCTTGAATCCTCCTTTGGCGCGGACGCTCAAACATCCGCGCACTTTCATTGGTTCCTATAAAGCCAGATTGTTGAACAGTCGCTGCATATCCTCTGGAATCGGGCTTTCGAACGCCAGTTTTTTTCGATCAACAGGGTGGATGAAACCGATCAACGTCGCGTGCAGAGCCTGACGCGCGAAGCCCGATGATCTGAGCAGTTCGCGGTGCGCGGGCCGCGTCTTGCCATAGACTGGATCGCCGACCAGCGGGTGGCCGATGCTGGCCATATGGACGCGAACCTGGTGGGTGCGGCCGGTCTCCAGCCGGCATTCGACCAGCGCCGCTTCGCGGAGCCGATCAAGCATCGTCCAGTGCGTGACCGCACGCTTGCCATGCCCTTCGCCTACGATCGCGACCTTGCGGCGATCCTGGCTCGATCGCGCGAGCGGGGCATCGACCTTGCCGGCCAGATGCAGCGGCGTGCCCGAAACGATCGCGCGGTAGCGGCGGTCGATGCTGTGATCGGCGAACTGCCTGGCGAGGCCTTCATGCGCGCGGTCGGTCTTGGCGACGACCATCAATCCTGAAGTGTCCTTGTCGATGCGGTGGACGATGCCCGGCCGCGCGACCCCGCCAATGCCCGAGAGCCGCCCCGCGCAGTGGTGGAGCAGGGCGTTGACGAGCGTGCCGTCGAGATTGCCCGCGGCGGGGTGGACGACCAGCCCCGCGGGCTTGTCGACGACGAGCAGGTGATCGTCTTCGTAAGCGATCTCGAGTGGAATATCCTGCGCCTCGTTATGGGCAGGGGTGGGGGCGGGTATGTCGACAGTATAGCTTGTCCCCGGCCGGACCTTAGTCGCGGGATCTCTTACAGTGCTGTCCGACACGACATGGCCTGCCGAGATCAGCGCCTTCAGGCGCTCGCGCGAAAGCGTCGGGATTGCGGCGGCAAGCGCACGATCGAGCCGCCAGCCGGACATCTCGGGCGCGATGGTTATTGTGATGCTGGAACCCCCCGGTAGCATTGGCTAGGCATGTGGGGATGGCGATCGCGATATCAAGGGCGCTGCACGATCGGCTGCTTGCACTCGCCGCTGCCGAACCCGACCGCGAAGTGTGCGGGCTATTGTTCGGAAACGCTGACGAGATTCTGGCGATCCGGCCCTGCGCCAACATCTCTGCAAACCCGCATGACAGCTTTGAGATCGACCCCTCCGCTCTCATCGCCGCGCACAAGGAAGAGCGCGCAGGCGGCGCTGTGATAATCGGCTGTTACCACTCGCACCCCAATGGCCTGACAACGCTGTCAGACCGCGATCGGGCTTCGCATGTTTCCGGCCAGCTGTGGTTGATCATTGCCGCCGGGTCGATCTCTGCCTGGCAGCCGCAAGGCCGCGACCTGATCGTAATCAACTAGCCAAAAATGGCAGTTCTGCGTCAATTACACCCCAAACCCACTAACCTTACTAACCTTTCGAATGCGCCCCGGTTGCATCGCGACTCACCATCCGCCAAAGCGCGCGGCGCGCAAGGGAGTGACGTCATGGCCATGGATGCGGTGCAGTTCGCCAGCCTGTTATGTTCGCGGCTGTGCCACGATCTGCTTTCGCCCGTCGGCGCGCTCAATAACGGTGTCGAGCTCCTTGCCGACGAACATGATCCAGAGATGCGCGCACGCTGTCTTGAGCTGCTCGCCGAAAGCGCGAGGGCATCGGCGAACAAGCTCAAATTCTTCCGCCTCGCCTTCGGGGCGGCCGGCGGCTTCGGCGAAGAGATCGACGCCAACGAGGCCAAGGTCGCGATCGAAGGGCTGTTCGTGTCGGGCGGCCGCATCGAACTCGGCTGGCTGGTCGGCGACGCGATGCTCTCCAAGCCCGCGATCAAGCTGCTCTTGAATCTCGCCATGATCGCCGGCGACGCACTGGTCCGCGGCGGGCGTCTCGATATCGGCGCCGAAACGCGTGATGGCATGACCGAAATTGTCATCCGCGCGGAAGGCCCCCGCATCGTCCTCGACGCCGAGCTTCGCCGCGCCTTGCTGGGCGAAGTCTCCGAGGATGACCTGGCCCCGCGCGCCGCCGCGGCATGGCTTGCCCACAAGCTCGCGAGCGACGGTGGCGGACAGATTCAGGCTTCGGACGCCGATGCCGAGTTCCTCGTCTTCGGGGCAACCGTCAGGGCCACCGCCTCGCCTTGATGCGCGGGCATCGCTCGCCTAACTGGCAGCGATGACTTCGACCAACGACATCCGCAGATCATTTCTCGAATATTTCGAGGGCGTCGGCCATGCCCGCGTGCCGAGCGCGCCGCTGGTGCCGCACAACGATCCGACGCTGATGTTCGTCAATGCGGGCATGGTGCCGTTCAAGAACGTCTTCACCGGCCTCGAATCGCGCCCTTATTCGACCGCCGTCTCTTCGCAGAAATGCGTCCGCGCGGGCGGTAAGCATAACGATCTCGACAATGTCGGTTACACTGCGCGGCATCACACATTCTTCGAGATGCTCGGCAATTTCAGCTTCGGTGATTACTTCAAGGAACAGGCGATCAATCATGCCTGGACATTGCTGACGAAAGAATGGGGTCTCGATCCCGACCGGCTGACCGCGACCGTCTATCATAACGACGATCAGGCCTTCGATCTGTGGAAGAAGATCGCCGGATTGCCCGAAGACCGCATCATCCGTATCGCCACCAAGGATAATTTCTGGGCGATGGGCTCGGATGGCCCGTGCGGACCATGCAGCGAAATTTTCTACGATCACGGCGATCACATTCCCGGCGGGCCTCCGGGCAGCCCCGACGAAGATGGCGATCGCTTCGTCGAGATCTGGAACCTCGTCTTCATGCAGTTCGTCCAGGCGGCGGACGAGATCGTCGGCGATCTTCCGCGCCCGAGCATCGACACCGGCATGGGGCTCGAACGCATCGCCGCGGTGATGCAGGGCGTCCATGACAATTACGATACCGACACCTTCAAGGCGCTGATCGCCGAGAGCGGCGAGCTGACCAAGACTGCGACCGACGGCGAAACCCAAGCGAGCCACCGCGTCATCGCCGATCACCTGCGCACCTCGGGCTTTCTCGTTGCCGATGGCGTGCTCCCCGCCAATGAGGGGCGCGGCTATGTGTTGCGCCGGATCATGCGCCGCGCGATGCGCCACGCGCACCTGCTGGGCGCGACCGAGCCGCTGATGCACCGCATGGTGCCAGCGCTCGTGGCAGAGATGGGCGGGGCTTTTCCCGAACTCGTCCGCGCGCAGCCGCTGATCGAAGCGACGCTCAAGCAGGAGGAAACGCGGTTCCGCCAGACGCTGCAGAACGGCCTCCGCCTGCTCGACGAGGCGACAGCGGGGATGGGCGCGGGCGATACGTTGCCGGGCGCGACTGCATTCAAGCTCTATGACACTTATGGTTTCCCCTATGATTTGACCGAAGACGCGTTGCGACCGCAGGGCATGACGGTCGATCGCGAAGGCTTTGATGCCGCCATGGCTGAGCAGAAAGCAGCGGCGCGCGCCGCGTGGAAGGGGTCGGGCGAGACCGCTTCCGGCGAAATCTGGTTCGACATCGCCGATGAGTTGGGCAGCACCGAATTCACCGGCTATCTCTCGACCGAGGGTGAGGGTCAGGTGGTCGCTCTGGTCAGGGACGGGGCGCGCGTCGAACGGCTCAATGCGGGCGAGAGCGGCATCGTCCTCACCAATCAGACGCCCTTCTACGGCGAAAGCGGCGGCCAGACTGGCGATGCCGGCCATATCGCCGGCGATGACGGTCTGATCGCAAACGTCACCGATACTGGCAAGCCTTTGGGGCGCCTTCACACCCATCATACGAGCGTCGAGAGCGGCAGCATCGCTGTCGGCGACACCGTGCGTCTGACCGTCGATGCCGAGCGCCGCGACGCCATCCGCGCCAATCATTCGGCGACGCATTTGCTTCACGCCGCGCTTCGCCACCGGCTGGGCGAGCATGTTACGCAAAAGGGCAGTCTTGTCGCGGCGGATCGCTTCCGGTTCGATTTCTCGCACCCGAGCGCGCTGAGCGCCGAGGAGATCGCCGACATCGAGCGCGAGGTAAACGCGCACATCCGCCACAATGCTGAAGTCACGACGCGGCTGATGACGCCCGACGACGCGATCGCTGCGGGTGCGATGGCTTTGTTTGGTGAGAAATACGGCGACGAGGTTCGTGTTCTCAGCATGGGCCGAGATGCCTGGTCTGTCGAACTGTGCGGTGGCACTCATGTCAACGCCACGGGCGATATCGGGCTGTTCAAGATCGTCAGCGAAGGCGCGGTTTC
>CBDUBW010000033.1:0-16474 GCA_965365485.1 uncultured Aquisediminimonas sp. | reverse complement strand
CCCGGTGCGTGATAGACGGTGTCGGCGCGGGCAAGCCAACGCGCCTGCTCGAGCGTGAGCTGATCGGGATCGTCGCTCGCGATCGCGAAGCGCGCAAGCCTTGGGGGGACCGTTTCGGCGTCCTGCGCCAGCCACGCATCAACATCGCCGGCTCCATCGAGCAGATCGAGCGCGCCCCCGGGATCGAATGCTTTGTCGATCGACCGGCGTCGGTCGCCGGCATCGGGCCAGCGGTCGCGGATTGCCCCCCGTGCCGCCGCCATCGCGGTCGCCAGGCGGCCGAGGCTCGCGGGCAATATTGTCTCCAGCCGCTGTCGCAGCGCCTTGGCGAGCCCCGCCGAGGCCCCTCCCGTGCCGATCGCAATGAGCACAGGATCGCGATCGACGATCGCCGGCAGCGTAAAATCGCACAGATCGGGTCGATCGACGGCGTTGATCAATATCTTCCGCGCGCGCAATCGCGCGACGCACGCCTCGGCCTGCGCATCATCCTCGATCGCGACGATGGCGAGCGCGGCCTGTGCCTCCTCGCCGACGATCACCGCCCCCGCCCGTTCGAGCAAGCGGCGCTTCGCCGCCGCCGCCTCTCCATCGCCCACGAGAACAACCGCCCGTCCCGCGACCTTCACGAAGATCGGCAGCGCCTGCATCACTCCTTCAGCCGCCACAGCCGATAGGGCGAGTTCGCGGGAAGCGTAACGGGCTCGAGCCACGACGGCACTATGCCGTCCGCCAGCGCGACATAGAAACCTTTGGGACTTTCCGATCGATAGACGGTCGATTCGGAGAGATTGGGGCAAATCAGCAGCATCGTCGCGCCATGACGCTTCATCACGTCGCGGGCATCATCCGCCGTTCCTCGCCAAGCCCTGTGAACGTCGAGGATCGCGCGCTCGTTGCGGTGATACGGTCCGGCGAGCGCGTTGTGGTGCGTCATCGTTACCAGCCTGGGGCCGAGATCGACGAAAGTCAGGATTGTCGCCTTCGGCATTTTCGCGATCGGGCGAAGCGCGGGAATCGAGGGGCACGAGGCGTTGGCCTTTGCCACACGCTTCATCCCAGGCTTGGCCCTCTCCCCGTCAGGCAAGGCACCTGCGAGCAACTGAACCCAAAGCCCGGAGACAAGCAGGAATGCGGCGGCATAGCCAAAAGTCCGCATGAGGACCGATCGATGAGCCCGCATCCGCGGCAGTACTGCCCAGCCGATTGCCGCAGCCCCTGGAACGCTGAACATCAGCGCGGTTGGCGCCGCACGCGCCTGCCACAACAGCATCAGTGCCGATCCCAGCGACATCAGCGCGATCGTCGCCCAGGCCCCAAAGCGCTCCTCGCGGCGACTGACCCACGTCAGCCAAAAACTTCCGAACAAGCCAAGCAGCAACGCCGATGCCGCGAGTATCGTCGGCAAGTTACGCGTATAGATCGGCTTGGCTTCGCTGATGTTGTTAAGCCACAGCTTTTGCAGCTCCGGGGACACCTGTTCGGGCCTGCCAAGGCAATCGGGCCATGCCATCGTGAAATAAAGCAGCAGCGCCGCGCCGAGCACAGCTGTCGCCGCCAACCGCGTCACGCGCGTCTTCGCAGGAAGCGCCGAAATCGCCCAAATGCCGAGACTTGAGAAGACCATGACCGACAACCAGATCGGCGTCAGGGCATCGCAGCGCAGCCCCCAATTGTCGTTCGAAGCGAACATGAAAAAGCCTGCGACACTGCCCAATCCCAAAGCCGAAGCATATCCACGCAACCGTTCCGCTTCACCGTTCCAGACCCAACGCAGCCCGACAGCGCCGCCGGCGATTGCGAGCCATGGCAATGTCTCGAGCCCGATCACCAACGAAAGCGCGCTTGCTATGCCAACGGTGACGCCACCGCGCGCTGCGCGCGGGTCGGCAAGTCCGGCGAGTACGATCGTAAGCATCGCCAGCTGCCAGCCATGGTGGTCGATCCGCGTCGGCAGGAACATACCCATAGCGGTGACCATGCAGCAGAAGATTCCTACCGCGAGCAGCGCTGCCTGGGGTGCGATCAAGCGACGGGCGGTCAGTCCAAGCCCCACGAACACCACGCCAAGTGGGATCATGGGCGCGATTGCCACGGCGAACTTCTCCGCCATCGCACCGCCAACGAACGGTTTGGCGACCAAGATCAGCGCTGCGATGGGCAGATCGACCAGCCTTGACCAATGGATATTCAACCCTGTCGGCGGGTTTAACCTATAGTTTCGCAGATCGTACCAGCTCTGCCCGCTGAGCCAGGCGCGAACCTGCATCAACCGCATATTATCGTCTGTATCGGCAAGCGCGAACCATTGAATTTGCTGCCAGCGATAAAAGAGCAGCACCGCGCATGTGCCAATCCACAACAGCAGAAGCAGCAACTTCCAGCGATCGGCGAGAAAGTCCCTGCCCTCTTTCGCCATCGCCCGCCCCGTGGTTGCCAATCGTCCGCGCGCCTCTAAAGGCTCGCCGCCAAAGGGCAAGGGATCGGGCGTGGCCGCAGATGTGGAGAAGGAACGGCTGGCGCTGATCGGCCAGGTCGCGCGTTTCGGGGTGACGGGCCTGTTCCTGACCCTGCTTGTCGCGGGGGGCTATTGGCTGGTCGAGCGCATCTTCCGCATCGATCCGAACCTGTCGCTGGCGCTGGTCTTCGTCGTCGTGTCGGGCTTCGGCTACATCCTCCATTCGCGCTTCAGCTTCAAAGGCCATGGCAGCCGCGATCAGGCACATATCCGCACCGCGCGCTTCTTCGTCACCAACGTCTCGGGCTTTCTCGCCAACCAGTTCTTTGTCTGGCTGCTGGTCAAGCAGTTGGGCGGCCCGACCTGGTGGCCGATCATCCCGATCGTGCTGGTCACGCCGATCCTGACCTTTACGCTCAACCGCAAATGGGTGTTCGGGTGACGTCGGTCGGCGTTAACCAAGTTCGGACAAAGCCGTGTTACGGGGCAGAGATGACGCCCGGCCAGCCCCTTCTTTCGATCATCGTTCCCGTTATGAACGAGCAGGACGGCATCGCGCCCTTCGTCGAGCGGGTCTCGGCGGTGCTCGATGGGCTCGACGATCCGGCTGCGAATGCCTGGGAAATTATCTTCGTCGATGATGGCAGCAGCGATGCCACGCTGCCCGCGATCATGGCGGCGCGGTCGCGCGACTCCCGCATCTGCGCGATCTCATTCTCGCGCAATTTCGGCAAAGAAGCGGGACTGACGGCTGGGCTCGACCATGCCCGCGGACAGGCGGTGATCCCGTTGGACGTCGATCTCCAGGATCCACCTGAGGTGATCGCGGACATGGTTCGCGAATGGCGGCAGGGCAGCGAGGTCGTCTATGGCGTACGCCGCAACCGCGAAAGCGACAGCCTCCCAAAACGCCTCACTGCCGATCTCTATTACCGCGCGCATAACTGGCTCGCTTCGGACAAGATTCCCGAACATGCCGGCGATTTCCGCCTGCTCGATCGCAAGGTCGTCGACGTCATCCGCGCGATGCCCGAACGCAACCGCTTCATGAAAGGCCTCTTCGCGTGGAGCGGGTTCAAACAGACCGCGGTCGAATATGATCGCGTCGAACGCGAAGTCGGCACCACCAAATTCCGCTATTGGAAGCTGTGGACGCTGGCGCTCGACGGCATCACCTCGACCTCGACCGTGCCGCTGCGGGTGTGGAGCTATCTCGGCTTCGTGATCGCCTTTTTCGCCTTCGTATTTGCGGTGTTCATCATCGTCCGCACTGCGATTTCGGGAGCGGACACGCCCGGCTATGCCTCGCTGATGACGGCTGTGCTCTTTTTCGGAGGGCTGCAGCTGATGTCTCTGGGCGTGCTCGGTGAATATGTCGGGCGCATCCTGACCGAAACCAAGGGCCGCCCGATCTACGTCGTCCGCGAGACGCTGGGCCTCGACTGATGGAACGCGTCATCTTCGATCGCATGGCCGAGCTCGACCAGACGCACTGGTGGTACGTCGCGCGGCGACGCGTCCTTTCCGATCTGATCGCTCGCGAAGTGAAGCCGCCCAAGCCGGCGCGCATTCTCGAAATCGGTTGCGGCACCGGGCATAATTTCGAGATGCTCGGGGCGTTCGGGCAGGTCGATGGGCTCGAAGTCGATGCCCCTGCCCGCGCCATCGCAAGCAAACGGCTCGGCCGCCCTGTCGGCGATGCGCCGCTGCCGGAACTGCCGGGCGTGCCTGACGGCCACTACGATCTGATCGCATTGCTCGACGTGCTCGAGCATATCTCAGACGATCGGGCCGCCTTGGAAGGCATCAAGCGCAAGCTCGCGCCGGGCGGAAAGGTACTGCTCGCAGTCCCCGCCAATCAATGGATGTGGAGCGCGCACGACACAGTTCACCACCATTTCCGCCGTTACAATCGCACGACGCTCTCCAAAGTCGCGCGCGAGGCTGGGCTCAGAATCGATTTCATCAGCCACTTCAACACCTTGCTGTTTCCGCTTGCCGCCGGGTTCCGCGTCCTTGGCAAGGTCACAGGACGTGAGGAGGCCGACGACGCGCAGCCCGCCGCGCCGCTCAACAAGGCCTTCACCGCGCTTTTCGGGGCGGAGCGTCACCTGATCGGGCGGGTGCCGATGCCGTTCGGGGTGTCGCTGGCGGCGATTCTCTCCGGATGATCCGATAAAGCGTCGATCGCCCGTTGCTCCAGACGGGCGCAAGACCCGAAAGATCGGCATCGCGATCGACCGGCGGATTGATCAGCCAGACATAATCGAAGGCGTCGCGAGGAAGGGCCGCGAGCATCGGCGCAAACCGCTTCCACTGCGTCTTCGGGCAGTTCTCGCCCACCACCATCTGCGAAGGATCGCGCGAAAACGCACCCGCGTCACGGTAGCGTACGCGAATGAGCTGCGCGCCCGCCGCCGCGAACTGATCGTTGGTGAAGGCGTGGCGGCGAACGATCGCCATCGAAGGAACATGGGTCGTCCGGCTGAGCTTCCAGCGCGCGCGACACGGCTGGCCGACAAACGCAACGACGCGGGCATTGCGCGGAACCGCATCGATCGCGGCCAGCTCGGCCTGAACCTCCGCGCCATGAAGCGTGAAACTATACGCCGTCGCCGCAGTGCGCACCGCGAAGAAAGCCGCGCCCCCCGCCGCCAGCACCACTGTCCAGCGCCCCTGCGCCGAGATTGCCAGCAGCGCGATCGCCAGCATCGGCGCCACCAGCCGCATATCGGCATAGGCCGAGCCCAGCAGCATGAAGGGCGTCGCAAGCAACACCGCGAACAGCAGCAGCGATGCGAGGCCGAGACCCCGATCGAAACGAAGCTGTTTGAAGACCGTCGCGGACAGAATCACGGCCAAGATGATCGCCAGGCTCGCTATATCGAAAGCCTTCCAGCGATCCTTGAGCGCGAATCCGATCCAGACAAACTTGCGGCCGAAGGCTTCGTAAAAGGTGCGGGCGGACTCGTGCGGCGTGAACGCACTTGCAAGCGTGGCGACCAGGGGAAGCGCGAGCGGCAGACATGCGATGATCGTCCGGCGAAGTGCTGCCGCGCGCGTAAGCCCGGTCGCGCGCAGCCGTTCGATTTCCGCCGCGAAAATGACGATGCAGAGCACGCCCCAGCCCACCATATGCGCAAGCCAGATGATAAAACCCAGCGCGGCGAAAATGGCGGAACGCCAGCGATGCGTTCCCAGACGCAGCCAGATCGCCAGCCCTGCAAAAGCGAGAGCCAGCGACAGCCAGTAATTCACGAAGCCGAACTGAAACGGATAAGCGAAGACAAACGGCAGCGCGAACCCGGCGGCGGGCGGAATCCGGCCATGCGCCTCCTTCGCCGCCCAGAGCATCGCCCCGGCCAGGCCGGAGGCGGTCGCGATGGTGAGTAGTTTGACCGCAGCTTCGAGCCCGACGAGCGCGGCCAATGGCGGTATCAGCAGATCGAAGCCCAGATTGCCGATCAACGCCCATTCGAAGGCATAGTGCCGCGAGAGGAAATCGTCGTTCCCGGCCAGCTGGATCGCCCAGCGACCCATATGCCCCGGCAGATCGGCCAGCGGCGGCAGCTGCGGGGCGAGCAACGGGATAGCGGTGACCAGCATGGCCCCGATGATCAGCGCCAAGTCGCGCCGCGCGCCGTTCGCGCTCGCAGACGACGCTCCGGTCATGACCGAGTTGATATCAAATCGATCAAACCCGCCTCCCTGAGCTTGTCGAAGGGCTGTTCTTTATTGGGCGCCTCGGCGTCAAGAAGAGACAGGGCTTCGATAGGCTCAGCCAGACGGTTCGGCGGCGCTCGGACCTCCAAGTTGCGCAGCTTCTTGCGCCCCACCCCGCCCACCGTCATTGCGACCAGCCATGCTCACGCGCGCCCTCTCCTTCGGCCTGATCGGCGCGGCCTGGCTGGTGGGAGTGGCCTGCGCCCTATGGCTGATCGGCGCCGACGTGATGAGCGCGCGGGCACAGCCCGGACTCTCGATCAACGGTCACGCCATCTGGGGCCGCGATTTCGTCAATGTCTGGAGTGCGGGGCAGCTCGTGATCGAGGGACAGCTCGACATTCTCTACGATGTGCAGGCCTATCGTGCCTGGCAGGAAAGCGCATTCCCAGGGCAGCTCGATCTCCACAATTATTCCTACCCGCCGCTGACGCTGTTCTATGCGCCGCTGTTCGGGGCGCTGCCTTACCCGCTCGCGCTCCTCCTGTGGCTCGCGCTTTCGCTTGGGGCGTTCGCCTGGGCGGCGCGGCCCTGGCTGCGCGATGCGGGCCTCGCCTGGGGAATCGCGGTGCTGCTCCCCTCGACGCTCGTCTGCCTGTGGGCGGGTCATTACGGATTGATTTTCGGTGCCCTCTGGCTGGGGGCATGGCGACTGCTGGATAGCCGGCCCGCGACCGCCGGGGTGCTGGTCGGGCTGATGGCGGTCAAGCCGCACCTCGCAGTGCTGATGCCGCTGATGCTGCTGATCCGGCGCGATTGGCGCGCGATCGGCGGGGCCGCGCTGACGGTAGGGGCGCTTGTCGTCGCCTCGGCAGTGGTTTTCGGGCCGGAGCTCTGGCGCACCTATCTCGCGCAAACGAGCGGCGACCAGATCGCGTTGGTCGAGGCAAGCCGCGCTTTCTTCGTCAAGATGATGCCAACGCTGACCCCCGCGCTGATCGCCAACGGCGTTTCGGTCTCGACGGCATGGGCACTGCAGGCGCTGCTCGCGCTGGCGACGGTCGCGGCGCTGATCGTCTTCATGCCCGAAGGATATGAGGACGCGGCGATGGCAAGCGCGGTCGCGACCTTCCTGATCCTGCCTTACGGCTTCAATTATGATTTGACCGTCGTCGGGCTCGCTGCTGCGCTGGCGTTTCATCGCGCTCTTGCCGATCGGCGCTATCTCACCGCCGCGATTGCGGCAGCGACGCTGATCCTTCCCGCCGCGCTGATCGCGCTGAACAAGAAGGGCGTGTGGGTCGCCCCGCTCATTCTCGCGCTGTTTTTGGCGGCTCTGCTCCGCGAGGCGCGGCGCGGGAGATCCTGAACAGTGTCGAGTCTCCGTTTCGCCAAACCGGGATCAGCCCGCTGAAATCGGCGCGGCGGCTTTGCGGAGCATCGATCAGCCAGACATAGTCGAACGCGTCGCGCGGCAATCCACGAAGCGCATCGCCGAGAGTTGCCCAATCGGGCCGACGGCAATCGTCGGCCACCACCATCTGCGAGGGATCGCCGGTGAACCGCCCCGCCGCCTCGTAGCGCACGCGTAGCAACTGCGCATCTGGCAGAGGATATTGATCGTTGACGAAGGCGCTTCTGCGCGGGATCGCTAGCGATCCGAGGTGAGTCTTGCGCTCCTGCCGCCAGTCCGTTTCGCACGACCGCCCGACCAGGAAGGCGATGCGCGCGCCGCGCGGGACATGGTCGAGCGCGGCAAGCTCGGCACGGGCATCCGCATCGAGCGCGGCGAAGCTGAAGGTGGTTGCGATCGTCCGCGCCGCGAAGAACAACGCGCTCAACGTCACGAACGCCATCATCCGCCGGGGCGGCGCATCGTCGTCGCGTCGCAGCGCGAGCAGTCCCATCGCAAGCGCGTAGGGCGCAAGCCGCATATCGGCATAAGCACTGCCAACGAGTATCGACGGCGTAACAATGAACGCTAATCCCAGCAGCAACGCCGCCAGCGCCAGGGTGCGATCATAGTTCGCGAGCCGAAGCTGCGGCGCGGCGCGGATGAGCACGAGGATCAGCAGAACCGACGCTGTGTCGAAGATCCGCCAACGATCGCTGAGCGCCATGACGAGATAGTGAATTTTAAGGATGACCGCGAACCAGTTCCCAGTTTCTCCCACCGCGCCGACCGGGCTCACCAGCATGAGCAGCAGCGGGGTCGCGAGCGGCAGGCAGTGCAACGCTCCACGCCAGATCGATGCAAACGGCCCAAGCCCCTGCTCGCGATGCCGGCTATACTCGGCGGCAAATGCGAAAAGACCGAACGCCCCCCATCCCGCGATGTGGCACAGCCAAAGCAAGAATGTCAGCGGCTGGAACAGCAGAGTTCGCCATCGCGTGGGCGGCATTCGCATCCACAACGCGAACATCAACAAGGCCAGCGCCATCGACTGGTAGAAGTTGATGAAGCCGAAGTGAAAGGGGTAATTATACGCCAGCGGCAGAGCGAACAGGATCGCCACCGGCCATCGCCGCTGCGCCTGCCGCCCGACCGCGACGAACCCCGCGACCGTCGCCATCACCGCTGCGATCACGATCAGCTTGACGCCAAACTCTAGCCCGAAGATCGCCGAGACCGGCACGATCAGCAGATCGACCCCGAGATTCGGCAAGATCGCCCAATCGAAACTATAATAACGCTGCAGCAGCGGATCATCGGCGAGATTGAGCTGCACCGCATAGCGCCCGATATGGCCGGGAAGATCGGTCAGCGGCGGCAATTGCGGCGCAATCAGCGGGATTGCGGAAACCAGCGCCAGAAGCAGGGTCGCGATGCCCGCGCGGCGCTCGATCAGCTCGTTCATCGCACCTGGCCCTAAGGCGCTCTTGCGTGGGGAGGCAAGCCTGACGCAAGAGAGCTGATATGGACGTGGGGAAAGCGGAGCCGGAGCGGCGCTGGATCGGGCTCGCGGCGGCCGCCGTCCTTGTCCTCGCCGTCGCCCTGCGCGCTTATCGGTTCGACGCGAATCCCTTCTGGCTCGACGAGGCCTATAGCGCCTTCGCCGCAGAAAAGGGCTTCGGCTTCATCTGGCACATCCTGCCGAGCTACGAGACGCATCCGCCCTTCTTCTCCGCGGCGTTGCGCAGCTGGTCGCTGATCGCGGGTACATCGCTCACCGGCTACCGTTCGTTCGGCCTCGCAGCCGGACTCCTGACTCTCCCGCTGTTCTGGCTCGCGGCGCGGGAGTTGGCGCGCGGCATCGAACAAAATGCGCGCTGGCTTGCGCTCATGGCGCTTGGCCTGTTCGCGGTCGCCCCGGCGATCGTCGACATGTCGCGGCTGGTGCGACCCTATTATCTGATGATCTTCGTCAATGCCGCCGGCTGCTGGGCGCTGCTGCGGGTGGGGCGCGGGCTGCGTGAGGAGGATCGGCTGATCCCGATCGCGTGGTCGAGTTATCTCGCCTGCCTCGTGCTTTTGACCTGGTTGCACAGCCTCGGCGCCCTTTACGCTGCTGCCCTGGGGCTCGGCCTGATCGTCGCCGCCGGGCCAGCGGTGCTGCTGCGGCACTGGAGGGTCTTCGTCGCCGGGCATCTGCTTGCCGTACTGGCCATCGCACCCGCGCTCTTCATCCTCGCCGATCAGTCGCGGCAATGGACCGAGGCGACCTGGCTCCGCTTCGTGCCGGCCAACATTCCCGGCAATCTGCTGCAAATCTACGGTCTCGATGTGATCGGCGCGACCATCGCGCTGGTGCTCACCGCAACGGCAATCGCCGCAATCCCGGCGGGACGGAGGCGGCTGGGCTTCGCCTTGCTGACGATGTCACTCTTCCCGATTCTCATGACGATCATCATCAGCATCGCTGTCTCACCCGTCTTCCTGGTGCGGACGTTGGTGGCGGCAAGTGTGCCGATGCTGCTGCTCTGGGCGGCCGGGCCGGGCCATCGGCTCGTCACCCGCGCCTTATTCGCGATCCTGCTGCTCGGCGCGGTCATCACCAGCGTGCGAATGCGGCAGCTCGGCCCCGAGGAGCGCTGGTACGATGCAGTCGCCTGGCTTGCGCCGAAGCTGGCGCCGGGCGACGTCGTTTACGCCTATCCCAATGAAGGCGCGCTGCCCTTTCGTTTCGCGCTGCGGTACAACGGCGTCGAGGCGGCGATCCGCGATATCCCCAGCGGTGTTCCGGCGCGCGATCCCGCCGGCTGGTACCCGACCGGGAGCCGGGGGGTGCAATCACTGCCGGCTTGGCGGCTGGCCCAGATCGCCGACGATCCCATAAGCCGCCGCACGCCGATGATCTGGCTGCTGCGCTACAATAAGGGCTATTACGATCGCGACGACGCGTTTCTCGATATCCTCAAGGCGCGACGCACCGAAACCGCGCGGTTCGAGAGCGAGCCGATCGAGATTGTCGGCTTGCGGCAACGCCCGCCCGCCCCTAGTCGCAATCCTTAGGGAGGCCGAGCATGGACGAACGCACCTACGACGACCGCGATGGCTATATCTGGCTCGACGGCAAGCTCGTCGACTGGCGCGGCGCCAACGTGCATGTGCTGACGCACGCGCTGCACTACGCCTCGTCGGTGTTCGAAGGGCAGCGCGCCTATAATGGCGAGATTTTCGCGCTGACCAAGCATAGCGAGAGGCTGGTCAATTCCGCGCGCATCCTGGGCTTCGAGCTGCCATGGAGTGTCGCCGAAATCGATCAGGCTTGCCGCGATACCCTCGCCGCCAACAATCTCACCGATGCTTATGTCCGCCCGATCGCGTGGCGCGGTTCCGAGCAGATGGGCGTCGCCGCGCAGAAGACCAAGGCGCACATGGCGGTCGCCGTGTGGGAATGGGGCGCCTATTTCGGCGATTTCGCCAAGGGCATCCGGCTCGACATCGCCAAGTGGCGGCGGCCCGCGCCCTACACCGCACCGGTGCATGCCAAAGCGGCAGGGCTCTACATGATCGCGACCATGTCGAAGCACCAGGCCGCCGATCGCGGTTTCGACGATGCGCTGATGTTCGATTGGCGCGGCCAGGTCGCCGAAGCGACGGGGGCAAATGCGTTCTTCGTCAAGGAAGGCAAGCTCTACACGCCGACGCCCGACTGCTTCCTCTCCGGCATCACCCGCGCGACGGTGATCGAACTCGCCCAGGCGCGCGGAATCGAAGTGATCGAACGCGCGATCTGGCCCGACGAGCTCGAGAGTTTCGAACAATTCTTCCTCACCGGCAGCGCCGCGGAGGTGACTCCAGTGGCGTCGGCAGGCCCGTGGAACTTCGAATATGGCGAGCTGACCAAAACGCTGATGCGCGATTATTCGAACAAGGTTCGGGGGTTGCGGATCAACGCCTAAACAAACCCCAAATTCACTGCCGAATAGTTGCCGATATTGGGCAGCACCGTCCGCATCTCGCCTGACGAAACCCCGAACCAGTTGGCGAGCGTCGCTGCATATTGATCGACCCCGATCCCCGGCAGCAGCCGTCCCTGCCCGACATCGTTGGGGCCGTTATCCGCAACTACCGGCGCTTCGCCGTAAAGGCGCCGGCCCGCCACCGCGCCGCCGACGACGAAGTGATGGCTGCCCCAGCCGTGATCCGATCCGGAATTGTTTGAGACCAACGTCCGCCCGAAATCCGAAGCGGTGAAGGCGGTCACTTTGTTCGCGACGCCAAGCTCCACCGTCGCATCGTAAAAGGCGCGCATCGCCGACGACACGCGGCCCATCTGCAGCCCGTGCTGGACGACGAGATTGTCGTGATTGTCGAACCCGCCCGCCGACACGAAGAAGACCTGCCGCCGCGCGCCGAGTTCGCTCGAAACCGAGATCAGCCGCGCCACGATCCGCAGCTGATCGGCGAGTGGATTGCCGGTCGGGAATACCGTCGTCAGCGCCGGGGCACCCGCCAGCGCGCCGTTGATCTGCGCATAGGTATCGAGCGCGCGCTTGGTCACCTTGGCATGCTCGTTCTCGAACATGTGCATGCGCGGCTCGGCGATCAGGCTGCGCAGCGCGCTCCCGGCGCTCACCGATCCGAACAGGCTGTTGCTGTTGTTGTTAAGCGGCACCGGCCCGTTGGTGCCGACGGCGTACTGAAACGCGGTCTGCCCGGTGAGGAAAACGGCGTTGCCGCTGGCGTTGATGCAGGTCAGCGTCGCATTGCCGTTGCCCGATTGGAACAGATCGCCGATCCGCCCGCCCCAGCCCGATCGCGCCCCTTCGGGGTTCGATGCCTGCCAGAAGCTCTGCTGATCGTTATGGCTGAACAGCTTGGGCGGCAGCTGGACGCTGCGCGACTGATATTGCGCCTTGCTCGTCGGCTGGATCAAAGTCCCGACATTGAGGCACACCGCCATCCGCCCGGCATCGAACAGCGGCAGCAGCGGCGCCATTTCGGGCGCGAGCGCATATTGCCGCCCGCCCGGAAGCGCGGTCGAAGGATTGAGCGCGGTCGCGGCCAGCGCATCGCGGGCGTGGGCGATGCCGGGGCGAAAACCGCGGTAGAGATCGTAGCTCGCCTGATCATAGGGCGGCAGCGTGTTGGCGTAATCGTTCCCGCCATAGAGGAACACGCAGACCAGGGCCTTGTAATCGGAACTGACCGCCGCCGCCGCCTCGCCGATCGCGGCGAGATTGGTGACGAAAGGCGTGGCTGCGCCTGCAACCCCCAGAGCAGCCGAACGCTTGAGGAAAGCGCGGCGTGATTGATTGTTCGACATCAGATCTACCATCACTTCTGAACAATGAATTCGGGCGAGGCGAGCGTCAGCAGGATCGCAACGTAAACGCGCGACTGGCTGGCGTTAGTGGCGGTGGTCGGAATGCTTTCGACCGCGGCTCTGACCGTGGCCTTGGTCGTCGCGCTCAACTGCCCGCCCGAAAGCCGCAGCGCGACTTCATCGACCAGCGCCTGCGGATTATTCGAGAGCGCGAGCACGTCGGAATAATTGGCGCGGACGTCGCCCACGGCATTGCCCTGGATCGCCGCCTGCATGAAGTTGATGTAAGCAACGGTCGATAACTCGTTGGTTATCTGGAATTCGGGGCCAACCATGCCCTGCGCCGAGATCGCAGTGTTCGGCGGCGCGTAACCGGGTCGGAAATAGTTGAAGACACTGGGGCTGTGCCCCATCGATTGCGCGAGCCGGTTGGTCGCGCTGCTGGTATCGCCGATCGCCCAGGCCTCGCTCGGCGAGGTCGCGCCAAAGCCCCGCGCCCAGGCGGTGAAACGATTGACCGGCGCGCGCAGCTTGCCCGCGCTCGAACTGGTCAGCGCCGCGCTGCCCCTCGCTTCGCTGTCGAGCAGGATGGCGCGAATGACGGCCTTCAGGTCGCCGCGCACGCCCGATCCGTTATTGGCGAACACCGCCGAGACGCGCGCCACGTAAGCCGGCGAAGGATTGCTGGTGACGAGACGCTGGATCAGCTGCTTCGAAACGAAGGGCGCGACGTTGGGATGCGCGAAGATGGCGTCGAGCGCCTGATTGAGCGATGACAGCGCATCGCCCCCGCCCGCAACGGTGTTGCCCAGAAAGCTCTTGACCCCGGTCTCATGCTGGCCGGCATTGACCACCATCGCCTGTCGATAGCGCGCGGGCGTGCTCGCATCGCTGCTCGCATAGGTGAAGCCGGTGAAGACCCTCGCCAACCCGGAAACATCAGCCTGGGTATAGGTCTCGGTCTGGCTGCTCTGCGTGCCGTCAGGCGCGAGCGGGACGAGCCCGATCGTGAAAAGCTGCATCAGCTCGCGCGCGTAATTCTCATCGGGCTGCGCGCCGGTTTGCGCGTTCGCCTTGCGGTTGCCGAGGAAGGTCAGCCACGATCCCATCGCGGTGTTGAGCGAGATCTGCCCAAGCAACGTCCGGTAATTGCCGAAGGCATTGTCGAGCAGGATGTCGACATAGGCCGCCATGTTGAAGGCGCGCCAGTTCGAATTGACCCCGTCGATTCCGACCACGAGAAAATCGAGCAGCGCCATCCCGACGCGCTGCCGCAGCTGATCTGGCGAGGCGATCAGCTGCCGCCACATGCTCGCATCGAAGCCGCGTGTGGTGTTGATATTGGCCGGATCGGCATAGCCGTTCGCCATCAGCCAGTCGAAATGGCTGGTCGGGCGCGCGAGCGCGAACTGCTGCTCGATCCACGCCGCATAGCCCAACGATTGAACAGCTTCGATATCTGCTTTGCTCGCCCCCATCGCGGCCTGCCCCAGAAAGCGCGAGGCATCGGCTGCGGTGACGGGCGGCGGGGGCGGCGGCGCGGGCGGCGCCGGTGGCGGCGGAGAGGCGGAGCCGGTCGCGGGCGGGCTGGAGCCCCCGCCGCCTCCACCGCCGCACGCGGCGAGCGCGCTGGCCGAAACAGTTGCGAGAATCAGATTGCTGACGGGCTTACCCCCCGTCTTGACATCTACCGGCGCCGCGTCCGCGCGCTCACCGGCCTCGATACCCTCCACAACATCGTACATCGACGCCCCCCGGATGGCAGGCCGTCGCGTTCGTACAGCCTCGCAGTGCGGGGGAATGCCGCGAAAATCTTATGAGCGAGTTAACGCAATGTTTTCACGATGAAATTTAACGGCATTCCTATCGCGGCAGCATGGCGCCCAGCTGCCGTCCGCCGAAGATATGGACATGAAGATGCGGCACTTCCTGGTGCCCGTGCTGACCGATATTGGCGAGCAACCGGTAGCCCGGCTCCACCAGCCCAAGATCGCGCGCGACTTTGCCCACCGCGCGGACGAAGCCAGCAATCTCCTCGTCGGCGCCGTCGCGGGTGAAATCCTCCCAGCTGACGTAGCGCCCCTTGGGGATCACCAGCACATGCACCGGCGCTTGCGGATTTATGTCGTGAAAGGCCAGCGCCCATTCATCTTCGTAAACGGTCTTGTTGGGAATCTCGCCGCGCAGGATGCGCGCGAAGATGTTGGCGTCGTCATAAGGCGCGGTGGCGTCGATCGGCATTTGCCCGATTTCCAAGCCTGCCGCGAGCAAGTCAAGGTGCTTGACATCTTAACCTGCGTTCGTGCAATGTTCTTCAAACAAGGAGGGCGAATCGATGATCGGTTACGTGACTTTGGGAACCAGCGACCTGCAACGCGCGGCAAAATTCTACGACGCGATCGCGGCCGAGCTAAATACGCCGCGAATGATGGAATTCGATGGCTTCATCGCTTGGGGCAAGGAGGGAGGCGGCGCCGGCATCGGGCTGACCAAACCGTTTGACGGCAACCCGGCCAGCGTCGGCAACGGCGTGATGGTTGCCTTGGAGGCGAAGGACAAGGATCAGGTCCAGCGGCTCTACGATATCGCGCTCGCCAATGGCGGCAGCGATGAAGGCGCGCCCGGTCCGCGCGGCGAGGGCTTTTATGCGGGATATTTCCGCGATCCCGATGGCAACAAATTGAACGCCTATGTGATGGGGCCGGCAGCGGCATAAAGCGACAAAGGCGACAGAAACGATGCGAAATGCTGGCGCTTTTGTCGCTTTAGGGCTTGAAAGAGGGCTGAACCATGCCTCGCCTTGACCAGGAGTTCATCCATCTCGGCCTCGGAGCGACTGCGGTGCCGCAGCCGCCTTTCACCGGGATGGAATGGTACGAAGCCTATGGCGCTCGGCACGATGCCGCCGATGGCAAGGAAGGGCGGCTGGTCAGCCTCTACACCTTCACCGAACCTTGGGATTCGTGGGAGATGCACCCGCAGGGCGATGAAGTCGTCGTCTGCGTCGACGGCACGATCACGCTCCATCAGGAATTCGCCGACGGCAGCACCGCCACGGTCACGCTCGGCAAGGGCGAATATGCGATCAACCCGCCTGGCGCGTGGCACACGGCCGATGTCGAAGGCTCGGCGACCGCCTTGTTCATCACCGCCGGCCTCGGCACCGAACACCGGCCGCGCTGATTGCCCTTTGCCGCGATCCTGCTAGGGGCGCGCGAACCATGTCCACCCCGCTCGACCGCATTCGCAATTTTTCGATCATCGCCCATATCGATCACGGCAAATCGACGCTGGCCGACCGGCTGATCCAGACCACCGGCGGCCTCTCCGCGCGCGAGATGACGAGCCAGGTGCTCGACAATATGGAGATCGAGCAGGAACGCGGCATCACCATCAAGGCGCAGACCGTCCGGCTCGACTGGAAGGGCTATGAGCTCAACCTGATGGACACGCCGGGCCATGTCGACTTCGCCTATGAAGTGTCGCGCAGCCTTGCGGCCTGCGAGGGCGCCTTGCTCGTCGTCGATGCCGCGCAGGGGGTCGAGGCGCAGACGCTCGCCAATGTCTATCAGTCGATCGAGCATGATCACGAGATCGTGCCCGTCATCAACAAGATCGACCTCCCCGCCGCCGAGCCCGA
>CBDUBW010000032.1:0-16704 GCA_965365485.1 uncultured Aquisediminimonas sp. | reverse complement strand
GCCAACCCCGATGTGCTGCCGACCGGTCGCAACATGCACGGCTTCGACCCGTTCCGCATCCCATCCGCCCACGCGGTGCGACAGGGCGAAGCGCAGGCGGCGCGCTTGCTCGACCGGCACCTCGACGAGACCGGTAGCTTCCCCGAAAGCATCGCGATGGTGCTGTGGGGCACTGACAATCTGAAGAGCGAAGGCGCGCAGATCGCACAGGCGATGGCGCTGATCGGCGCGCGGCCGCGGCTCGACGGCTATGGAAGGCTGGCAGGTGCGGAGCTGATCAGCCTGACCGACCTAGTCCGCCCACGCATTGATGTCATCGCAACGCTCTCGGGCATCTTCCGCGACCTGTTGCCGATGCAGACACGAATGCTTGCCGAAGCCGCCTGGCTCGCCGCGAGTGCCGACGAGCCGCTGACGCACAACTTCGTCCGCAAGCACGCGCTCGCGCACCAGGCGAAGCACGAATGCGATCTCGAGACTGCATCACTGCGCGTCTTTTCGAACGCGCAAGGGGCCTATGGCGCCAACGTCAACATGATGATCGAAGCGGGGTGCTGGACCAGCCCCGACGAACTCGCCGACGCATTCGAGAAGCATAAGGGCTTCGCCTACGGCCGTCAGGGTGCGCCGATGCGACAGAGTGAACTGCTCAAGAGCGCGCTCGCAGGCGTCGACTTCGCTTATCAAAACCTCGAATCGGTCGAACTCGGCGTCACCACGATCGATCATTATGTCGACGCGCTCGGCGGGATCAGCCGTTCGGTCGCGCGCGCCAAGGGCAGCGCCCCGCAAATCTATATCGGCGACGAAACGCAGGGCGCGGCCAAGGTTCGCACGCTTGCCGAGCAAGTCGCGCTCGAAACCCGGACGCGGATGCTCAACCCCGCCTGGTACGAAGCGATGCTCGATCACGGTCATGAAGGCGTCCGCCACATCGAGGGACAGGTCACCAACACGATGGGCTGGTCGGCGACCACCGGCCAGGTCGCGCCTTGGGTCTATCAGCAGATCAGCGAAACCTTCGTTCTCGACGAAACAATGCGGCGCCGGCTTTCCGCGCTCAATCCCAAATCGTCGGCGCGCGTTGCCAACCGGCTGCTTGAAGCGTGCGACCGGCGGCTCTGGACCCCTGACGATGAGACACTCGCCGCACTGCGCGCAGCGAGCGACGATCTTGAAGACCGGCTCGAAGGCGTAGCCTGAGGAGATATTGATGGCCTTGTTCGATCCCCCCGGCGCAAGCCCACCAGACGGCGATGGCAGCGTCCAGGTTAAGCTCGATCCTTCGGTCAAGATCGGCGGCGCGAAGGTATTCGCTGTGTACGGCAAGGGCGGCATCGGCAAATCGACGACCTCGTCGAACCTTTCCGCCGCGATGTCGCTGCTTGGCCACCGCGTACTCCAGATCGGCTGCGATCCCAAGCATGACAGCACCTTCACGCTGACCAAAAAGCTGATGCCGACCGTCATCGACGTCCTCGAAGGCGTCGATTTCCACAGCGAGGAATTGCGGCCCGAAGATTATATGTTCGAAGGCTTCAACGGCGTGATGTGCGTCGAAGCCGGCGGGCCGCCCGCTGGGACGGGCTGCGGCGGGTATGTCGTCGGGCAGACAGTCAAACTGCTCAAGCAGCACCATCTGCTCGAGGATACCGATGTCGTCATTTTCGACGTGCTCGGCGACGTCGTCTGCGGCGGGTTCGCGGCACCGCTCCAGCATGCCGAGCGCGCGGTTGTGGTTGCAGCGAATGATTTCGACAGCATCTTCGCGATGAACAGAATCATGGCCGCGATCAAAGCCAAGGCCAAGAATTACGACGTGCGCCTGGCGGGCGTGATCGCCAACCGTTCGGCGCAGACCGACGAGATTGATCGCTTCGCCGCCGCGACCGGGCTCAACCGCCTCGCCCATTTCCGCGACGTCGATGCGATCCGCCGCAGCCGCCTCAAGAAATGCACCTTGTTCGAAATGGACAACAGCGCTGAAGTCGAAATCGCGCGCGAGGAATATTTGCGCCTCGCAAAGCAGCTGTGGGACGGCGTCGATGCCTGCGACGCCGAGCCGATGAAAGACCGTGACATCTTCGAGTTTCTGGGCTTCGAATGAGCGCAAGCGCGACTTACGCCGCCACACGCGACCGGATCGAAACCTATTTCGATCGTACCGCGCTGGATGCGTGGGAGAAGCTGACCTCCGATGCCCCGGTCAGCCGCGTCCGCGCAACCGTGCGTGCGGGGCGCGACCGGATGCGTGCAACACTGCTCGACTGGTTGCCGAGCGATCTGAGCGGCCGCCGCATTCTCGATGCAGGGTGCGGGACCGGCGCATTTGCGGTCGAGGCGGCACGGCGCGGGGCAGAGGTCGTCGCGATCGATGTCTCGCCTAGCCTCATCTCGATCGCCTGCAGCCGCCAACCCGCCGATGTCCAGGGCAAGGTGCGCTTCCTGGCAGGCGACATGTGCGCCAAGTCTCTCGGGCGGTTCGACCATGTCGTCGCGATGGACTCTCTGATCCACTACGAAGCGGCGGAGATGATCGCAGCGCTTGAGGGACTCTCGGCCCGCACCGACATCTCGATCCTCTTCACCTTCGCGCCGCGCACCCCGCTTCTCAAGCTGATGCACATTATGGGGAAACTATTTCCGCGCGGCGATCGCTCGCCCGCGATCGTCCCGGTCGCGATCGACCGCTTGCGTTCACGGCTCGATGATGTGCCGAGCTGGGCCACCGCCCGCGATCATCGCGTCAATAGCGGCTTCTACATGAGCCACGCGCTCGAACTGGTGCGTTGGTAATGGCGGAGAGCGTGCCCCTCGCGCTCAAATGGAGCCGTGTCGCGGTGCAATGGTTGCCGTTCGCCGACGCCGCGACGCGCGATCTGCCGCTCGGCCGCCTGCTCCGCCTTTCGCTGTTCCAGGTCTCGGTCGGGATGGCGGCGGTTCTTCTCACCGGCACGCTCAACCGCGTGATGATCGTCGAGCTTGGCATCTCCGCAACATTGGTCGCGTTGATGGTGGCGTTGCCACTCGTCTTTGCGCCCTTGCGCGCGCTGATCGGCTTCAAATCGGATACGCACAAGTCGGTGCTGGGATGGCGGCGCGTGCCATATATCTGGTTCGGAACCCTGCTGCAGTTCGGCGGCCTCGCCTTCCTGCCGTTCGCAATCCTGATCATGTCGGGCGACACCACCGGTCCGATCTGGATCGGCGAAGCTGCAGCGGCGGTGGGCTTTCTGATGGTCGGCGCGGGGCTGCATACCACACAGACCGCAGGCCTCGCGCTTGCCACCGACCTCGCAACCGAGGAAACGCGCCCGCGCGTCGTGGCGCTGCTCTACGTCATGCTGCTCGTGGGAATGCTTTTCTCGGCCGTGTTCCTGGGGTGGCTGCTCGCGGATTTCTCGGCGCTACGGTTGGTGCAGGTCATCCAGGGCGCCGCCGTCTTCACGATGATCGTCAACATCATTGCCTTGTGGAAGCAGGAAGCGCGCAACCCCGCATTGACCGCGCGCGATCGCCAAACCCCCGCTTTCGCTGAAAGCATCGCTGAACTGATGGCCAATCCCCGGACCATGCGGCTGCTGATCGCAGTCGGTTTGGGCGCTGCGGGCTTTTCGATGCAAGACGTGCTGCTCGAACCCTATGGCGGCGAAGTGCTCGGGCTTTCGGTCGGCGCGACCACGGCCCTGACAGCGCTCTGGGCGGGCGGCACGCTTACCGGGCTTGCCTGGGCGGCACGACGACTGGGGCTTGGCGCATGCCCGGAACGGCTGGCGGGACTGGGCGCGGCGATCGGTGTCTTCGCCTTTGCGATGGTCGTGCTTGCTGCGCCGCTTTCATCGAGCGGACTGCTGTGCGCGGGCATTGCCGGGATCGGGCTTGGCGGCGGGCTGTTCTCCGTTGGCACCCTGACCGCAGCGATGGCGCTCGCCAAGGATGGCGCCTCGGGCCTCGCGCTCGGCGCATGGGGTGCCGTGCAGGCAACCGCGGCGGGCATCGCGATCGCGATCGGCGGGGCGTTGCGCGATCTTGTTGCGAGCCTTTCGGAAAGCGGCGCGCTCGGCACTGCGTTGACCGGCCCGGCGGTCGGCTACGGCTTCGTATATCATCTCGAAATCGGCCTGTTGTTCGCGGCATTGATCGCGCTCGGCCCGCTCGCCCGCCGCGCGCCCACGCCGCGTCCGGTGCGGTTCGGGCTGACTGAATTTCCAACCTGATTGCCAAGAGGAGGGACGGACATGTCCGGTGTCACCATTGTCGGGAACCTCGATGTCGCGGAGCTGGTCTTCTACACCTTCTTCGTTTTTTTCATCGGGCTGGTCATTTACCTCCGTCGCGAAGATCGTCGCGAAGGCTATCCGCTGGAGGAAGATGTCGGCGGGCGGCTGCTCTACAATGAAGGGCCGCTGCAGCGCGCTCGGCCCAAGAGCTTCCAGCTTTCCTTCGGCCGCGGCGACGTCGTGCCCGAGTTGCGCGACTATCGCGATCCCGTGGAAATCCCCAACGCCGTGCGTGAGGCCTGGCCGGGATCGCCGCTCGAACCCGTCGGCAATCCGCTGACGGCGGGTGTCGGCCCCGGTGCCTATTCGCCGCGTTCGGACACTGCGGATCTCGGCATGCTCGGCCACCCGCGCATCGTTGCGATGAGTGTGCAGGATCACGTCCTCTTTTCTGCGCGCGATCCCGACATTCGCGGCGCTACGATTCTCGGCGCCGATGGCAAGGTCGCGGGCACTGTAAGCGAGGTCTGGGTCGATCTTTCCGATCACGCGATCCGCTACCTTTCGACAGACCTCGCAACGGGCGGTGCCGCGGTGGTGCCCTTTGCGATGTGCTCGGTCGCGCGTAACGGCACCGTGACCTGCGACGCCTTGCTCGCCGAACAGTTCGCGGGCGCGCCGCTCCCCGCCGATCCGACCAAGCTGACCTTGCTCGAGGAAGAGCGGATCATCGGCTATTTCGGCGCGGGCTATCTCTACGCCACCCCCGAACGCGCGGAGCCCTATCTATGATGGAGCATGAGAACGAGCCGGTTCCCGGCTTGCCCGGGCATCTCCCCGAAAGCGAGACGATTGTCTGGCAGGGCCGCTGCGACCGGAGTTCCCTCGTTCGCAACGCGTTGCGAGTCCGCCTTGTCGCCGCATATTTCGCTGTGCTCGCGGTCGCCGGGCTAGCGACAGGCGCGATCGTCGGAGCGGCGGTGACGGCGGTGGCAGGCGCGGCCGCCATCGCGCTAATTCATCTCTTCGCCTGGGCGGTGGCGCGCTCGACCGTATATACAATCACCGATCGGCGGATCGTGATGCGCTTCGGCGTCGCGCTGCCGATGTGCATCAATCTGCCGCTTAAGATCGTGGAAACGGCGCGCCTGCGCGAGCATGGCGATGGCAGCGCCGATATCTGTCTTGCCCTCACTCCCGATCAGCGCGCCGGCTATTTCATCCTTTGGCCGCACACCCGTCCTTGGCAATTCGGCCGGCCCGAACCGATGCTGCGCGGTCTCGCCGATGGCAAGCAGGTCGCCGCGCTGCTTGCCAAGACGATGGCGCAGGCCCTTCCCGACGGTCATCGCGTCGCGCCTGTCGAGGCGGCGCGGCCTGCCTTTACCCCGATGCCTGAGCCGGTGGCGGCATGAGCGCCTCGCACCATCATGACACGCAATTCCCCGCGGGCATGCTGACGGCTGCGGCGGCGATGGTCGGGCTTACGCTTGTGCTGACCGCCGGCCCGAGTATCGGGCTGCTGAATCCGGCCACATCGGCTCAGGCGCAGCGCGACGCTGCCCATATCGCGGTTGCACAGTCACGCGATCTCAATTTCCTCGATCGCAGCGACGGCAGTCTCGCGATCGTCGACGCGCGCACTGGGGGCGAGGCCAATCTCAGCGGAGAGCACGGCTTCATCCGCGGCGTTCTGCGCGGGTTGGCGCGTGAACGCCGAGCGAAAGGCATCGGTTCTGCGCCGCCGTTCCGGTTGACGCTCTGGGCCAACGGCCGCCTTTCGCTCACCGATACCGCGACCCGGCGGACGATCGAACTCGACAGCTTCGGCCCTGACAACCGCGCAGCCTTCGCGGCTTTGCTGCCGAGGTCCACGCTATGAGCCTGTTCGCACGCGCCCGTTTCGATACGCCGTGCACGATCGAGATCGAGCATACCGCCGATCATCTTCACGCCCATGTCCTGCTCGATGGCGCGCCCGTGCTCGAAGCAGGGGACAAGGTCCGCGTTCACGGCGCGCCGGTGCGCGTGCCCTTCGGCGAGGCCTTCACCGAACGGCGTACCGCCACCGTCACCCGCGCCAATGTTTTCGACCGGCTCTGGGTCAAGCTGCGCGCGCAGTTCGACCTGACCGAACTCTATGAAATCAGCTTTTCGAGCGAGAAGATCGCATGACCGACATGACGCATGATTTTACCCCAGCGGGCACGCTCGAGATGGCGCGCGAGGAAACGATGCTTTCCCCCCGCTTCTACACCACCGATTTCGCGGCGATGGATCGCATCGACGTTTCGGGCGTGCGTCGCGAATGGGACGCGCTGATCGCGGAAATGGCCTCCGACCCCAACAAAACGCACTTCAAGCGCACCGATGAGTTCGAAGGCGCGATCGACGCGCTGCCGCCCGCGCTACGCGCCGAGTTCATCGACTTTCTCGTCAGTTCGCTGACCGCCGAATTCTCGGGCTGCATCCTTTACGCCGAGATCGCCAAACGCGTGAAGAATCCCGACGCCAAGGCGCTGTTCAAACTCATGGCGCGCGATGAGAGCCGCCACGCGGGTTTCATCAACGACAGCCTCAAGGATGCCGGCATCGGCATTGATCTCGGCTTCCTGACGCGCACCAAGAAATACACCTATTTCCGCCCGAAATTCATTTTCTACGCGACCTATCTTTCCGAAAAGATCGGCTACGCACGCTACATCACGATCTTCCGCCACTTCGCGCGTCACCCGGACAAGCGCTTTCACCCGATCTTCAAATGGTTCGAAGCCTGGTGCAATGACGAGTTTCGCCACGGCGAAGCCTTCGCGCTTCTGATGCGTTCGGATCCGAAGCTGTTATCAGGCGTGAACAGGCTCTGGATCCGCTTCTTCCTGCTCGCCGTCTATGCGACGATGTACGTCCGCGACCATAGCCGCCGCGCCTTCTACGACGCGATCGACATGGACCCGACAGATTACGGCTACCGTGTTTTCCGCATCTGCAACGAAATCACAAAGCAGGTTTTCCCGGTAACGCTCGACATCGACAATCCGGCGTTCCGCGCCGGGCTGGAACGGCTGCGCGCGCTCAATGACGGCATCGCCGACGCCAAGGTGCGCGGCGGTATCACCGGCAAGGCCAGGCAGATCGGACTGTCTCTGGCAGTCGGAGCGACCTTCGCGCGACTCTACTTCCTGCGCGCAACACCCAACCCCCTCCCCGCCTCGGTGCGGCTGGTTCCGGCCTGGTGAACGACCTCGCACCCGCGCTGATCTACGCCACCCTGCTGTGGTTCTTCAGCACGGGCGCAATTCTCTGGCTCAACCGCCTGCCGCGTGAAACACATCAAGGCGCGATCGTCGCCGCGACGCCAATTGCCGCTGCCGCCGTATGTGCGTTGATCGTCAGCGGTGGAGAGATGGGTGCTTCAGCGCTTTATCTCGCCTTTACCGCAGCGATCATCATCTGGGGCTGGCACGAAATGAGCTTCCTGATGGGGTTCGTGAACGGCCCGCGCCGCACTGCCTGCCCGCGCGGCGTGCGAGGCTGGCGACGGTTCGTCGTCTCGGCAGAGACCGTGATCCATCACGAACTGGCGCTGGCGGCGACGCTGATCGGCATGATCGCGCTCGGCTGGGGCCAGCCAAACCAGACCGGGGTCGCGACCTTCGCGATCCTGTTCGCGATGCGCCTCTCGGCAAAGCTCAACATCTTCCTCGGCGTCGCCAATCTGAGCGATGAGATGATGCCGCCGCACTTGGCCTATCTAAAAACCTATTTCCGCACCGCGCGCATGAACGCGCTCTATCCGCTTTCGATAGTCGGGTGCGCCGCGACGATCATCTGGCTTGCCCCCGCGGCCGGCGATTCGGCGGGTGCCGCGCTGTTGCTCTCGCTGGCGCTGTTGGGGCTGCTCGAACACGCATTTATGATGCTTCCGGTGCGAGATTCCGCGCTTTTTCGCTGGGCGCAGCCGACGATTTCGGCTAGGGATAATGGGTTGGGGAGACTTCCATGAATTATGATGCGTTTTTCCAGGGGGAACTGGACGGACTGCGTGAAGCGGGAAATTACCGCGTCTTTGCCGAGCTCGAGCGCCACAAGGGCAGCTTCCCTCGCGCGACGCGCTACGTCGGCGAAGAGACCCATGAAGTCACCGTCTGGTGCTCGAACGACTATCTCGGCATGGGGCAGCATCCCAAAGTCATCGAGGCGATGCACGAGACGATCGATCAGTGCGGCGCCGGCGCGGGCGGCACGCGCAATATCTCGGGTACCAATCACCACCACGTCCTGCTCGAGCGCGAACTCGCCGATCTCCACGGCAAGGAAGCGGCGCTGATCTTCACTTCTGGCTATGTTTCGAACTGGGCGGCGCTCTCGACGCTCGCCTCACGGCTGCCCAACTGCGTTGTTCTTTCCGACGCGCTCAACCACGCCTCGATGATCGAAGGCATTCGCCACAGCCGCGCGCAATGCCTGCGCTGGCGGCACAACGATGTCGCGCATCTCGATGAACTGCTCTCGTCGATCGAACCCGGCCGGCCCAAGCTCGTCGCGTTCGAAAGCGTCTATTCGATGGACGGCGATATCGCGCCCATCGCCGAAATCCTCCACGTCTGTGAGAAGCACGGCGCGCTGAGCTACATCGATGAAGTCCACGCGGTCGGCCTTTACGGCCCGCGCGGCGGCGGCGTCGCCGAGCGAGAAGGTCTGATGGATCGCATCGACGTGATCGAAGGCACGCTCGGCAAGGCCTTCGGCGTGATGGGCGGCTATATCACCGCTTCGAAGAATCTTGTCGATTTCGTCCGCAGCTTCGCCAGCGGCTTCATCTTTTCGACGGCGTTGCCGCCGGCGATCGCGGCCGGGGCCTGCGCGTCGATCAAGCACCTCAAGGAAAGCCAGATCGAACGCGTTCGCCACCAGAATCGCGTCAAGATCGTTCGCCAGCGGCTCGATTCGCTGGGCATTCCGCACCTCGACAATCCCAGCCACATCATCCCGGTGATGGTCGGCAACGCGCATCACGCCAAGATGATCAGCGATTGGCTGATGGAAAATCACGGCATTTATGTGCAGCCGATCAATTATCCGACCGTGCCCAAGGGCACCGAGCGGCTACGCATCACCCCCTCACCCGTGCACACCGATGGCGACATCGACAAGCTGACCAGGGCGCTCAGCGAATGCTGGTCGATGTGCGAGCTCGCCAGGGTGCCGATCGCGGCGTAGGCCTCGACCCCCGCTGGGGATGGTTTGGTCAATATTCCCGAGATTGACGCTCCGGTCTGAGCGTTCGGGAACCTGCACCCTCGCAAGAGGTTCATCGGAAAGCCCTGAAAGGACTTGCCGATGTCCAACACCGAACTCATTCCTTCGCTCTTTGGCATAACCCTGATCGCAGTCGCGATTGTCGCGATCGTCGTCTTCGCCCGGTTTATGAGCAAGCGGCGCAACCGTCACCCGATGGATTCACCTCGCGGCGAAGATATTCAGCGCCAGCGTGATGCCGAAACGCGCGATGCTCGGCGCGACGGCGCGATCGACCCGCCGCCCTCGATCTAGCTCAGCGCGCTGCTGGCGCCAGCGCCGGAACCGGAGCCGTGACCGCGGCGGGACGCGCCGTCGTCCGCCAGATGCCCGGATATTCCTTCGCCATCTGCACGCCGCCCAGCGGCTTGTTCTTGCCTTGGTGACAAGTCAGGCAATTGACCTTGTAAGGATCGCCCATCGGCCCCTTTCGGTCGGCCGGGAAAATCGGCGCGAGCGGCGTGATGTGGTTCTGGTTGATGTCGCGCACCATGCGGATGCCGTAATAGGCCAACGCACGCTGCGGTGTGCTCGCATTCCACGAACGGAACGACTGGCTGTTGTGGCAGAACACGCAGTTCACGTTCAGTGACTTGGAAATGTGCATCATCAACCCGAACGAGCTTTCTGCATCCTTGGTGCCGACCGTTCGTGTGTGCGCAGTCGGGTAGGCGCTGCTCCCCGCCACGGGAATATCGACGCCCGTGCCCTGCAGATAGCTCGCAAACGGGTCGAACGGCAGCGAGGCGTAGCCGACATTGGGATCTGGACTATTCTGCCCACGTTTATTGCCTCGGATCGGCAGGGAGTCACCGGGGGGCGCCAGCGTCCAGCGATATTCGGGGATCGCGTTGCCGCGGTGGCATGTGTAGCAGGTGACGCCCGTGTTCTTGACGTGGTTGGCCCATTGATTGTTGATCGCGCGCGTCATCACGATCATCCCGCGCGCGGCCTTGAACTGGTGCTTCTCGTCCGACGCCATATTTTCCGGATTGTGGCAATAGTTGCAGCCCTCTGCCGGCGGAGCGATCCACTGTGTCATCGAGCCCATGAACCGGTTGAAATCATCCTCCGACAAATCGCCGAGAAGCTGCAGATTCGGGTAGAGCGACTTCGCGCGCGGCCCGCCGGTATCCTGCACATAGGGCGTTAACGCCTGCGGGATGTCATCACCCGGAAGCCGCAGATTGACGTTGGTCACCTGCACCGTTCCGCTGCCGCGATAGCCGATCTGTCGCGATTCCTTGTAGCCGGCTTCGCAGGCCGCGAGGCTCAGCAACGCGGTCGTGGCGAGGAGGATGCGCGTCATTGCGGAACTCCCGGGTTTGAAGGATCGAGCACGCCGGTATCGGGGTAGGACGGCGCGTAATGGTGATCGACCGCCCAGAGATACCAGTTATCGACGACGGTGCCTGTAAGCAGAATGCCGATTCCGCCGGTCAGCGTGGTCAACACCGCGAACCACCAGGCCCAGCGATGGACCGACTCGACGGTCGCGTTCCAGCCCATCGTCCAGCGCCAGAACAAGGCGGCGCGCTCGCCCGCGGTGCCGCGATCGACGATCTGTTCGATCTCACGCTCACCGCCATAACGCCCGACCGCGAGGATTGTCGCGCCGTGCATCGCGAAGAGCAGGGTCGATCCGTAGAGGAAGGTGATCGAAAGCGCGTGGAACGGGTTGTAGAAGAGATTGCCGTAGCGGATCGAGAAAGCCGCGGTCCAATCGAGGTGCGGGAAGATGCCGAAGGGCACTGCTTCCGACCACGACCCCATCAGCACCGGACGGATGAAGCCGAGCGAGAGGTAGAGGAAAATCGCGCTCGCGAATGCCCAAGGTACGTGCGTTCCCAGGCCGAGCTGCCTGGCGCGGACGTAAGTGCGCACCCACCACAGGATGATCGACGCGGTCAGGAAGAAACCCGCGATCAGCCACCAGCCGCCCTCGGCCAGCGGCGGCAGGATCTGCAGCCCGTATTTCGGTGCCGGCGGCTCGAGCGCGAGCCAGGGCAGCTGGCGGACGAACTGGACCGGATCCCAATTGACCGAGGCCCACATGTTGAGGCCGATGATCTCAATTGCCAGAAAGCCGCAAAGCAGCGAGGCAATCCCCAGCCGGCCGAGATAGAAGGGAAAGATCTGCGATCCGCCCAGCTTGCCGAGCCAATAGCTGTAGCGAGGGGTGCCGACGCGCTCGTCATTGCCACGAGGCAGCGGAACGCCCTCTTCGAAGCCGACGAGCTGAACCTGGGTGAAGATGTTCTGATAGCGTGCCATGACTTATCCCCCCTGGCTCCAGATCGGCAGGTCGAGCCACCACGTCCACCATTCGGGCCAGCCGCGCGTCCAGAACGGGCCGCTGATGATGATGCACACCGCGCTCCAGAAGCCGGCGTTGAGCGCGAGCAGCAGCCCGAGGCGGTGAATGCCGAGCGTGCCGACCGAATAGCCGAGCACGTCGCGGAAGAAGGTGTCCTCATATTCTGGCGACTTCACGTCCTCGCCCTTGGGCGGATTGACCGCCGACAGGATCAGCGATCCGTGCAGCGCAAGCGCAAAGGTGGTGGTGAAGAAGAAGCTCACCGCGAGCATGTGCGCGGGGTTGTAGTGGAAATGGAGATATTGGTAGCCGGTGTTGGATACCCAATCGAGATGGCTGAAAATGCCGTACGGGAAGCCATGCCCCCAGGCGCCAAGCATCAGCGGACGAACCACCACCAACGTTGCATAAGCGAGGATTGCGAAGCCGAAGGCGAAGGGCACATGATAGCCGATGCCGAGCTTTCGGCATATCTCCACCTCGCGCAGCGCCCAGCTGATGAACGCGCCCAGCGCGCAGATGGTGATGATCTGCCATAACCCACCTTCTCGCAGCGGTGCGAGCGCGAGGCCGTAGCTGAGATCGGGCGGCGCGATCGAAACCAGCCACGGGTTCCAGGTTGGCCCGATCGCTGCGCCGTAGAAGATGAGAGCCGTCCCCAGCGATGCGAAGAAGATCGTCGTGACGCCGAAAAAGCCGACGTAAAAAGGGCCGACCCAAAAGTCGAACAGGTCGCCGCCGATCAGCGTGCCGCCCCTCACCCGGTATTTTCGTTCGAAACTCAGCAGCGCCATTGCGATAGCCCTCCTCGCCGCGCGCGCCCGTAACGCCGCGGTGAATCTGCCTTTTGCCGGAGCGGGCTAACGGGGCTGGATTGCCCCGCCGCCCGCGCCGTGCCTGGGAAGCGGTTCGATGCCGGTTAAGGCGTCGCCGTCGCCATTGCCGCCGGGGCGGTCGTTACTTTCGGCCCATCGAGCCAGTTGAAGCGATCGGTGCTGAGCAGGATGAAGTGGATCAGCAGCGCGAGCACGAACAGGAATATGAACAACGCCGTCAACGTGCGGTGCGGGTTGAACATCTGCCAAAGTCGCCACATGTCGATATCTCCTTAAGCCAAGAGCGAGCCGAGCGCGGCCTGCGCGTAGGCAACGCCGGTCTCGAGCGACGCATAGCCGTCCGGCCCGGGCAGCCATGGGCGCCAATTGTACACGAGGAAGTGCGCCACGATCGCGACCAGCGTGAAGATTATGAAGCTGGTCATGAAGATCTTGTGGAACTCCTTAGCCTCCTCGGCGGTCAGGTAGTTGGTGGGACCATCAGTCGCCATTGCTGTTCTCCTTGAACGTTCGGAGGCAGACGCGCCCCCCAGGCACCGGCGTGGAAGGAGCCCACGTCGATTTCGGTTGCCCCGCATGACGGGACGAAAGAGTGAAGCCGCCGCTCACGCGCTTTGGCTTTCGGCAAGATGCTGCTTGCGTACCGCGCTCTCGCCCGCGCGACGGGCGGCGCGCTCGGCGGCATCGCGGATGCGCTTGGCGGCGGAAATGCGGACGAGCACCGGCTGCGCTTCGACCATCGCGTCGAGCTCGACCTTGGCCTCGTCGTCCCACGCTATCGCCTTGATGTCGCGCGCAGGCGTGGCGTCCACAGCGTCGAGTTGCGCCGCCATCGGCAGGATGTTGAACAGCGCGTCGAACAGCGCGTTGCAAACCTCCTGAATCAAATAGGTCGCGCCGGCATAGCCCATGAACGGCGTGCCGGTGTGACGGCGGATGACCGCGCCGGGGAAGCTCGCCGGGATGTAGACGCTGCGCCCGCCCGCCTCTGCCGAATACATCCGCTCGTTGAAGCTGCCGAACAGCACCAGCGGCGGGTTGCCGCGGATCGCCTCACGCACCGCCGCATTGTCGGGCTTTACGCCAGCCGAGCGCGCGAAGGCGAAGTTGCACGGCAGCCCCATATCGGCTTCGAGGAAATTCTTGAGGCCGCGCACATAGGTTTCGGTCGCGACGACGCCGAAGCTCGCAGTGCCGAAGAAGTCCTGCGTGACCGATCGCCACAGATCCCAGAGCGGCTTGATCGTCGTATGCTTCTCGCGCTCGATGAACGGCTCGGGGTCGAGCCCGGTCAGCTCGCCGAGCTTGCGCAGGAAAAGCGTCGTGCTCTCGAGCCCGATCGGCGCCTGCAGATAAGGCCGCTCGAGCGTTTCGCACAGATTGCGCCCGAATTCGCGATACATGCAGACGTTGACGCTCGCATCTGCAAGCTTCTTCACGTCCGCCAGATGCGCGCCGAGCGGGAAAGCGAGATTGACCTCGGCACCAATGCCCTCGATCAGCCGCCTGATCTCAGCCAGGTCGCTCGCCATGTTGAAGGCGCCGTACATCGGCCCGATGATATTGACCTTGGGCTTCTGACCATCCTTGAGCGGCCGCGGCGCGGGAACGCGCTTGGGGCCGAACTGAGTCCACAGCCAGGTCAGCGCGCGATCCGCCGATTGCCACTGATCCTCATCGATGGTGCGCGGCAGGAAGCGCTGGATATTCGTGCCCTCGGGCGTCACGCCGCCGCCGATCATTTCGGCGATGCTACCGGTGACGACAACGGCGGGCAGATCGGGATCGAGCGTCTTCCAGGCGCGCTTCATCGCGCCTTCGGTGCCGTCGCGGCCAAGCTCTTGCTCGCCGAGCCCGGTGACGACGATCGGGAGCTCGTGCGGCGGCAGCGCATCGGTGTAATGCAACACGCTGGTGACCGGCAGATTCTCGCACCCGACCGGGCCATCGATAATGACCTGCAGGCCCTTGATCGCGGTGAAGCAATAGACCGCGCCCCAATATCCGCCCGCGCGATCGTGATCGATGATCAGCGTCATACGCCCACCGCCGCTTCCGCCTTTTCGGCGGCGATGCGCTTGGCGGCGAACTTCGCCTTATATTCGGGCCGTGCGACCGGGGTCGCTTCCCACACGCCCGCCGTATCCTCACGGCCGACCCCTTCGAAAAAGGCGGTCATGCGCGCGAAGCGATCCTTGTTCGCCATCGCGCCGTTGACGACCATGGCGAGGCTCCCCGCCCCCGCGACGCCCATCAGCGGCCGCGCGGAGATCAGATTGGTGAAGTAAAGCGCCGGGATCGAGCGCGCCTTGGCGTGCTGCACCACCGGCGTCGTTCCGATCGCGAGATCGGGTCCGAACTCTTCGACCGCCGCCAGATCCTGTTCGAGGCTTGCACGATACTGGACGCGGACGCCCTTGGCTTCGAGCCATTCGCGATCGGGATCGCTCCAGCGTGTCTTCGGGCAGGCGGTGCCGACATAGGGCACATCCGCCCCGCTTTCGATCAGCAGCCGCGCGACAAGCAATTCCGAACCTTCATAGCCCGAAACGGTGACGCGGCCCTGCACGGGTTTGGCGGCGAGCGCGGCGCGGATCGCGGGAATGAAGCGGTTCTTTGCCTCATCCACCTTGTGTTTCGCGATGCCGCATGTCTCCCCGATGGCGTCGAGCCACGCCGCCGTGCCGTCCGCGCCTACAGGCGCCGAACCGATGACTGACCGCCCGGCGCTCTCGAACTCGCGGACGCTGGCGGTGTAGAAGGGATGGATCGCGGCGACAGCGGCGCAATCAAGCGCGCCATACAACTCGCGCCATTCGCGCGTCGGAACGACCGGCCCTGCCGCGAGGCCCAGGGGCTCGAGCATCTGCCCGATGCCGACCGGGTCAGCGGGAAACATCTCTCCAAGGAGAGTCACCGTCGGCAGGGCCGATCGATTTTGGGGCTCGGCGACGGGGCCGGCTTCGGCCTCGTTCCGCGCATAATTGAGCATGGCGCCCGCGAGCACGTCCTTGGCTTCGGCATGCGTCGGAATGCCGAAGCCCGGCACGTCGATGCCGACGATGCGGACGCCATTTATCTGCTTGGGCAGCAGCTGAAGTGGAACGCCCGATGCGGTCGGCACGCAGAGGTTGGTGACGATGATCGCGTCATACTGCGCAGGATCGGCCAGCTGCTCGACCGCCTCCTTGATGTCCTCGAAGAGCTTTCCGGTGACCAGCGTTTCCGAACTGAACGGCACATAGCCGACCGAACGTTTCGCTCCGTAGAAATGCGAGGTGAAGGTCAGGCCATATACGCAGCAGGCCGACCCCGAGAGCACGCTAGCAGTGCGACGCATGCGTAAGCCCACTCGGAGCGATCCAAATGCCGGACACATAGATTGCGGCTGATCGTGCGGACCTTGTGGATAATCGGCGGCGTAGCGATCGAGAATCTCCGACTTGCCTGCCTGAACCGCGGCATCGCGCATCGTATCTTTCGAAGCACAGCCGCCTTCGGCTGGTGCCGGTCCAAAATCGAGGCGATCCCTAGACCGCATCGTAAACCACTTCGAGGCTGGGCTTGGAAACGTAAGCGGCGCCGCGCAGGTCGGCCTGGGTGGCGGGCTTGAGTTCGAAATTGCCGCCGGTATCCTCGGGTTTGAACAGCCCAAGCAAGCCATCCTGATCGAGCGGCGTCGGGCGCACCGGCGGCGCACTCGCAACATTTTCGGCAAGCTCGGCGAAGAGTGATCCCCATTTGCTCTCGGATGTGCCTATGATTTGATAATTGGCGCTCTTCTTACGGATGTCGTCATGCGCCGGAATCGAGATCAGCTCGGGAATACCGACGGCTTTCGCGAACGCTTGGGCCTCGCCGGTCCCGTCATCCTTGTTGATGAGGATGCCCGCGACGCCGACATTGCCGCCCATCTTGCGGAAATATTCGACCGCCTTGCAGACATTGTTTGCGACATAGAGCGACTGCAGGTCGTTCGACGCGACGACGATGACCTTCTGGCACATGTCGCGCGCGATCGGCAGGCCGAAGC
>CBDUBW010000031.1:0-16789 GCA_965365485.1 uncultured Aquisediminimonas sp. | reverse complement strand
CGCTCGCTGTCGACGAGCGCCTTGGGGCAGCCGAGGCTGACCATCCCGACCTTCTTCTGGTCGGGGATCGCGGAGGGTAGGGTGGCCATGAAGCGCGCGCCCCTACACCAGCCAAGCTGAATGCGCTACATCGGAGGTTCAAGAGGCGAAAAGGGGTCGTGGGGTGGGGCCGGTCAACTGGGTAGCGGTGGTAATGGCCGCGCTCGCGGCGGGAATGCTCGCACTCGCGTGGTTTGGACCGGCATTCGGCAAGGCCAAAACGCGCAAGGTGGCTGCCGGAAGACTAATGAGCCGCGCAAGGCCCGAGCGGATTGCAGTGCTGTCGGCGCTTCTGTTGCTCATAACCGCGACGATGCTCGGGCATATGTTTGCCCGGGTGGGGGCCGATACGCTGTCAGCGAAGCCGTGGCTTTATTTCATGATGAGCGGAGGGCTCGCTGTCGCCTTTGTTATTTCCAGCACTTTGGGTGAGCTTTAGCCATATCCGGGTGCCAACCCGGGTGGCGCTCATTGACGCGGGATGCTGGCTAGCGGCTTATCTGACGATGGGCCTGGTGTTCTTCGTCGTGGGCTAGCCACCGCCGTCGGTTGGCAGTACTTCGACCACTACGTCGCCTTCCTCCAATGGACCGGCTTCCCAATATCCGATCGCCTCGTCGCTGCGATAGATGCGCATTCCCCGGCCGCCACTTGCCAGTTCGTCGATGCTTCGCCCGACCTCTTCGGGGGTGACCGGGCGTTCGACGAGCTGGACTTTCCCGCCCACGGAAGCGAGGTCTACCATGTAATCGGCTACGTGACTTCCCTGGGCGCTGCCCGCGAGCAACAACCCCGTAAAGCGCACGGGATTGATCACATTGTCGGCCCCTGCCTGGCGCGCCAGCAGCTCGTTATCGGCTGCGCGCACCACCACGCTGATCGGTACATTGGGCGCGAGATGGCGCACGGTGAGTACGATCAGGATCGAGCTGTCGTCGCGGCCGGCGGAAACCAGAACTGTGCGCGCGGTGGCGACCCGTACAGCTTCGAGATTCTCATCGCGTGTGGCGTCGGCTTCCATCACGTTGCAGCCGAGTGCCTCGGCTTCGGTCAGCCGTTCCGGACTGGCGTCCATCACGACGATGCAATGCGGGTCGGTACCCCGCTCAATCAGCTCATGGACTGCCTCGGACCCCGAAATTCCGAACCCGATGACGACGATGTGATCGGTCAGCCGCTCTTGTATCCGCGCCATGCGCCACTTCTCCCAGCCTCTGCGGATAACGAAATCATAGGCTGCGCCCACGAAGATGAATAGCACCGCGACCCGGATCGGGGTGACGATCACCGCCTCTACCAACCGCGCCTGGTTGCTAACCGGTGCGATGTCGCCAAACCCGGTGGTCGTGATCGAGATCATCGTGAAATAGACCACGTCCAGAAAGGAGATATGTCCATCCAAGCTGTCTCTTAGTCCGTCACGATCGAACCAATGGATCAGAACGACCACGAAGACGAGCGAGAGAGCCAGTAGAAGGCGAATACCGAGGTCCGCCCAGACGGGCACCTTCACCGCGCGGCGGATGGGGGTATGCCGAACGATGCGCGGGCGGACACGCCTTTTCGTGGCGTGAGTCACCATCAGGCGTACCGCTCGGCCATAGCGCCAAGCGAAGCGTGATGGGTGAGGTCGAGCTGCAAGGGCGTCACCGAGATGAAACCTTCGTCGATCGCTTCCAGGTCCGTACCGTGGTCAAGCGTATGCTCGATCGCCTCGAGCCCGAACCAGTAATAGGGATAGCCGCGAGGATCGCGTCCCTCAACTACGCTACCCCTCGAATAATCGTGAAATCCCTGCCGTACTACACGGATGCCATTGACTTTTTTCGCTGGAAGAGCCGGGAAGTTCACGTTCACTAGCGTCCGCCTAGGCAGCGGCACATCGAGCAGCGGAGCAAGAACTCTGGCGCCCCAGGCGCGGGCAGCGTCAAACGGAACAGCGTCGCCCATTCCTTCGCTAGCGTAAACCTGACTTAGGGCGATTGCGCGGATTCCGGCGAGCGCGCCCTCGATGGCCGCGGAGACGGTGCCAGAGTAGGTCACATCGTCGGCAAGGTTTGCGCCGCGATTGACGCCCGAGAGGATGACGTCGGGCAAGCCGTCCATCACCTTGCGCAAGCCCAGCGTCACGGCGTCGGTTGGGGTCCCGCTGACCGAGAATTTGCGCTGGTCGTGCCGCCGCAAACGAACGGGCCGGCTGAGTGTGAGCGAGTGGCCAGCGCCTGACTGCTCCTCGGCGGGAGCGCAGATCCAGATATCATCGGTGAACTGCCGAGCGATTTCCTCGAGCACGACCAAGCCGGGCGCGTGAATCCCGTCATCGTTGGTGAGGAGGATGCGCATCAGTTGCCCGGCACCAGTTGTTCGAGCCCGCCCGCCCAGGGCCTGAGCACTTCGGGAACCAGAACCGACCCGTCCTCCTGTTGATAGTTCTCCAGCACCGCGACGAGCGTGCGCCCGACGGCAAGGCCCGAACCGTTCAAGGTGTGCCCAAAAGCGGGCTTGCCGTTCTCGGCACGGTATCGAGTGTTCATCCGCCGCGACTGGAAATCACCGCACCAGCTCACCGAGCTGATCTCGCGGTAGGTGCCTTGGCCCGGCAGCCACACTTCGAGGTCGTAAGTCTTGCGCGCCCCGAAACCCATGTCACCGGTGCAGAGCAGCATCGTGCGGTAGGGCAAGTCCAATCGTTCGAGGACGACCTGCGCGCTCCTCAGCATGTGCGCATGCTCGGCCGCGGAATCCTCTGGGCGGCAAATCGATACCAGCTCGACTTTGTCGAACTGGTGCTGGCGAATGTAACCGCGCGTATCGCGTCCGGCGGACCCCGCCTCGGAGCGGAAGCAGGGAGTGAGCGCAGTGAGCCTGAGCGGCGAGCCGAGTTCAACGATCTGGCCCCGCACCGAATTGGTCAAGCTGACCTCGCTGGTGGGGATGAGCCAGCGGCCATCGGTCGTTGAAAAGCTGTCCTCTGCAAACTTGGGTAGCTGCCCAGTGCCGAACATCGCTTCCTCGCGCACCAGCAGAGGCGTGGCGCACTCCGTGTAGCCATGTTCGATGGTCTGGGTGTCGAGCATGAACTGGGCGAGCGCGCGTTGAAGCCGTGCCACCTGGCCTCTCAGGAAGGTGAACCGCGCTCCGGCAATCGCAACGCCGGTTTCGAAGTCGAGGCCGAGCGCCGGACCGAAGTCCGCGTGTTCCCGGGGAGAAAAACCGAGCTCCCGCGGGCTGCCCCATCGCGCGATTTCGACGTTCGCGCGTTCGTCAGTTCCGTCAGGTACGTCGTCCGCGGGGAGGTTGGGCAGGCGCGCGAGCATCTCTTCTTGGGATTTCTCGGCCTGCCGTTCTTCCTCCTCAATCGAGGGCAATCGGGCCTTGATTGCTGCCACTTCGGCCATGAGGGCCTCAGCGGCGCCCTTATCCCCACGACTCATGGCTGCGCCAATGGCTTTGGAAGCATCGTTGCGGCGCTGGAGCAACTCCTGTCCCTTGGTGGCGGCGACCCGCCGAGCTTCATCGACAGCAATGATTTCGGCCGAGCAGGCAGCGACCCCTCGCCTTGCGAGCGCGGCATCGAATGCCGCGGGATCTTCACGAATAAGGCGAATGTCGTGCATCGCGCGGGCTATGCCGCACCGTCATCTTGCAGGCAATGCAGGAACAAGGCAGCACGTGAACGGTATAGGAACTCGATTGCGAGCGGCTGGAATTGACGGGAAATTTGTGAACCGGCCGCAATCGCGCCTGCCCAGCCGTACCCTGTTCATCGATGTTCTCGACGGCGCTGTCCGGGTCGGCCGACGAGTGGGCGTCTTCGCCCCGGTGCGGCTCGAGAAGGATTACCTGCTCGACAAAGTAAGGCGCGAGACCGGCCTAGATGACTTCGGCGATCGATGGTTCGAGCGCCCGCTCGGTGTGTTGCTAGAGGCAATCCACCGCGAAGCGCGCCTGAACGCCGCCGGCGAAGTGGCGGCGGCCGGACAGTTTCACCACGTGCTGCGCGATCGATTGCTGACGCAGATGTGGTTCGAGAGGCATCCCGAAATCCTCGCCCGGCCAATCCCTCACCCGGTAGTGATCGTCGGCCCGATGCGATCCGGTACGACCCGGCTTCATCGCCTGCTGGCGGCTGACCGCCGGTTCGCGCATTTGCGCAGCTTTGAGACGATCAGCCCGGTGCCGCGACCTGGGTTTGAAGAGGTTATGGGCGGGCGAAAAGGCGATTTCCGGCCGAAACTCGCCAGCCGGATCATGAAAGTCGCCCGCATTGCCAATCCGCGGACGCTGTCGATCCATCCAACCGGGCCTTTCGAACCCGAGGAGGAGCTGGGCCTGCTCGTCGCCAGCTTGTGGGGCATGAAGCACGAGGCGCAATGGACCATACCCAGCTACGGGCGCTGGTGCGAAGCTGAGGACGCGACCCCGGCCTACCGCCACATGGCTAACCTCCTACGCCTCGTGGGGTGGTCGCAGCAGGAAAGCAGCCTCCGTCCATGGATACTCAAGACCCCGCAGCACATGCTGGACCTGGGGGCGCTGCTCAAAGTGTTTCCCGACGCCCGCCTGATTTTCACACATCGCGATCCCCGACAGGTGGTCGGCAGCGCCGCGTCGCTCGCGTGGAACCAGACGATCCTCTATTCCGACCACGCCGACCCGCCCACGGTTGGAGCCGAGTGGCTGCGCAAGACTGCGCTGATGGTCGAACGGATGATGGACGCGCGCAAAGGGCTACCGAAGCATCGGATAATCGATGTCCAGTACGACGATATGGACCGCGACTGGCGAGGGACGATGGGGCGGGTTTACCGGTTCCTGGGCCTCGAAATGGATAGCGCGATACCGGGGATGGAAAGATACATGGCGCGAAGCCTTGCGCTGAAGCGCAAGCCGCACCGCTACAACCTGAGTGATTTCGGGTTATCGGAAGGCGCCGTGCTCGACCGACTGGAGGATTATGTCCGGCGATTGCATGTGCCGATTGAAGGCCGAAGCACTGATCTCGGGAACGAGATAATCGCCGGCTCGGCCCCGTGATCCACGACGCGACTCCCGTGAGCCGTTGAACCTTTGCCCGCGCTCGTGACTTGGGCCGACGGGTGCGTATCGCCCGCGCAACTTGGTTACGCGTAGCTCACGTTGAACTACTAAGACGCCGTTTAAAGTCTCTTAAGCAAAATTTTTACCTTTGTTCGGCACATGGAGTGGCATGAAACGCCCGCTTCCATTCTGCGCGGTTATTGCGCTCGCTGCTGCCCTCGTGACTGCGCCATCCGAAGTGAGCGCGGCCGGGGTTCTCGCGGGCACGACGATCCAGAACACTGCAACCGCGGACTATCAGTCAGGCGGCGTTCCGCAGTCCGTGAACTCCAACACGGTTTCGGTGCGGATCGACGAACTGCTCGATGTAGCCGTGGCGTCGCTGGACAGCGGTGCGGTGCCCGTGACGGGCTCCGCGGTGCTCGCGTTTTCGGTCACCAACCCGGGCAACGGGCCGGAAGCTTTCGTGCTGACCGCCGATCCGGCCCAGTCGGGCAACGACTTCGATGTCACCGTCAATAGCTTGGCGATCGATAGCAACGGGAATGGCGTTTATGACGCAGGCACCGACGCGCTTCTGGCGAACGGCGCGACCTCCAGCTTGATCGCGCCGGATGCATCGCTGATAGTCTTTGTTCTGGTGACCTCGCCGGCCAGCTCGACGAACGGGCAAACGAGCCAGGTTGAGCTGTTGGCCCAAGCGGCTACCGGCACGGGCGCCCCAGGCACGGTTTTCGCTGGAGTGGGAGAGGGCGGCGGTGACGCGGTCGTAGGGGCATCCGGCGCCGACGATACCGCGCTCGGTTCGCTCGTCGTAGCCAAGGCGACCGTCGCTCTCGTGAAATCGGCGGTTGTCAGCGACCCGTTCGGCGGCAGCCAACCGGTTCCTGGCGCAACCATTAGGTACACCATCGTTGCAACCGCCGCCGGCACGGGATCCGTCAGCGGGCTGCGGGTGGTCGACGCCACGCCCACGGGCACCACCTATCAGCCAGGCACTCTCGCATTGGAAGGCGCGACGCTGACCGACGCGACTGATGGCGATGCTGGGGAAGCAAGCGCAGTGGGGGTTGCAGTGACGATCGGCAACCTGGCTGCCGGAGACAGCCGCACCATCGCTTTCACCGTCGCCATTCAAAATTAGGCACCTCAGGATGTTAAAAAACCTTCTTAGCATGATTTCGCTGCTCCTAGCCGCGGCGCTGAGTTCCGGAACGGCTTACGCTTCTGGAACCGTCGCGTTGCAGGGGGACGTCGAGGTCGTTCGGATAGAATTCATCGACGGCAAGACGGTGGAGACTCTCGCGAAGCCTGAGAAAGTCGTACCGGGAGACAGGCTCGTTTTCACGACCTCATACGCGAACGAGACCGGCGAGCCTGTCGACAACTTCGTCGTCACGAACCCGCTTCCCGAAGCGGTGGCATTGGCGGCCGATGAAGGGTTTTCGGTGTCGGTCGATCAGGGACGTACCTTCGGGCCGCTGAGACAGCTCAAGGTTGCCGCTGATGGAGGCGAGCGCGAGGCAAGCCTGAGCGATGTGACGCACATCAGATGGTCCCTCACACGACTGGCGGTCGGCGAGACCGGAGTTCTGAAATATCAAGCCGTTGTTCGGTAGAACTGACATCAACTGAACGGTCGGAAAAAGGGGTCGACCGGCCATTGAATCGAGGATCGTGTCATGAATTCAACAACGAAATTGCTCGGAGCGGCGAGCTCGCTCGCCATGCTGGCTGTCGCCGCGCCCGCTTGGGCGGCCGGTACCCAGTCGGGTTCGACCATTACCAACACCGTGACGGTGAATTTCAACGTCGGCGGGGTTCCTCAGACGGCGCGGACGGCTAGCGACACGTTCACCGTCGACCGTAAGGTAAACCTGACGATTGCCGAGGTCGGCAGCACTACCACGCAGGTCTCGCCGGGTCAGACGTCCGCGGTGACCGCATACACGGTCACTAACACCTCCAACGATACTCTCGACATAGCTTTGGCGGTCGCCCAGCAGAGTGGCGGTGCGGGTGCCCATTCGAACACTGATAATTTCGACGTCACCAATGTACGGATCTACCGCGACGTCAACAGCGACAGCCTCGTCGACGCCGGCGATATCCTGCTGACGACGCCTTACCTCGATGAAGTGGCGCCCGACGCCGCTGTGCGCATTCTGGTCGTCAGCGACGTCCCGAGCGGTCAGGTGACCGGCGATGTCGCCGCAGTGACGCTCACTGGCACCGCTCACGCGGGCGGATCGGCTTCCGCCCAGGGCCCAGTGCTCACCCAGACCGCCGGAGCGAATACTGCCGGTGTCGACACCGTGTTTGCCGACGCGGCCGGCGCGACAGACGCAGCTCGTGACGGACGGTTCTCGGCGAAGGACGATTACACCGTCTTGGCGGCCGCGGTCACGGCAGCGAAGAGCAGCCTTGTCATCAGCGATCCCCTGAACGGGATCACGAACCCCAAGGCGATCCCTGGCGCGACGATTCAGTACTGCATCGCCGTTGCCAACGCCGCGGGCGGCGGTTCCGCGACCAATATCGTGGTTACGGACCCGGTTCCGGGCAACCTCACCTTTGTAGCCGGTTCGATCAGGGTGAACGGCACGGTCAACGGCTCAGGCGTGTGCCAAGCGGACGGTGCCGTGGGAGGCAGCTTCGCCGGCACCACGGTAACCGCTCCGCTATCCGACATTGCCGCCGGGCAGACGAGAACTGTTGTCTTCCAGGCCACAGTGAACTGATGAAGGGGAGCCGGGCTGGCGAACGCCGCCCGGCGATCGCCTCATGCTCGGCTCTCGGCTCTTCCGTTGGCTCGTTACCCCGCTAGCGACGCTTCTGTGCGTCGCAGGCGCGGACGCGCACGGACAATCGATCGACAACACCGCGCGTGCCGATTGGCTCGAGAGCGGCCTGCAGCGCTCGACGGTGTCGAACACCGTTTCGATTGGGCTGCAGGCGCTGCCGGCATCGATCTCAACGTATCGTCTCGATACGCGCGGGAGCACCGCGCTGAGCGTGCGGCCCTCGGTCTGCAACGGCAGCGAGGTACTCATCCCCGGTTCGACCAGCGGCACCGCAAGCAGCTTGACGGCGTCGGTCGCCAATACACTTCGGGCCGGCCAGACCCTCGTTGTGGAGATCCACGCTCCTCTGCCCGATCTCGATCCGGCGGCGGTTGATCGCCTGATCGCCACGATTGTCACGACCTCAGGTGACCGGGAAACCATCGAGATCTTCGAGACCGGGCTTAACACCGGCCGCTTCACCGGCGCGATCCAGACGGGTCGCACATCCGGGTTAACCGCAGCAGATTGCCGTCTCTCCGTGAGTTCCGGCGACCAGGTGTCGGTGCAAGTGTCGCGGCTGGGCTCGGGTTTGCCCCTGATCGCTACTATTGTCGGGGTTCTCGCCGATCCGTTCGGGATCGTGTTCGACAGCGCGGACGGGGAGCCCGTAAATGGCGCACGTGTAACCCTCGTCGAATCCGTGACGGGAACGCCGGCGAGCGTGCTTGCGGAAGACGGGGTCACCCCCTGGCCCTCCACGGTCACAACGGGTTCTACGGTCACCGATGCTGCGGGAACGACATCTCAGCTACGCGCTGGTGAGTTCTGGTTTCCCTTGGCGCCTCTGGGCACGTACCGGCTCGTGGTCGAACCTCCGGCTCCTTATGCGGCGCCCTCCCAGGCGAGCGAACGCGAGCTAGCCGCCTTGACGGGTCCGGCCGGTCGCACGTTGATAATTTCCGACGCATCCTTCGGGAGGCCTTTCAGCCTCACCGACCCAACGCCGGTTCAGGTCGACATCCCCGTCGACAGGCCTGTTACCCCCCTCACGCTCACGAAATCGGCTTCACGCGCGCGGGCGCAACCCGGCGATCCGGTGTTCTATGAAATTGTCGTCGCGAATCCTGACCAAGCTCGGGCAAAGAGCGGCGTCATCGTTAGCGATCTGCCATCTCCGTGGCTGAGGTTGCGCCCCGACTCCCTCAAAGTGAACGGTCAAGTGGCTCCGGCGAACATGGTGGCGATAACGGCGGATGGCCGCGAGTTCTCGCTTAGCTTGCCTCCGATCGCGCCCGGCCAGTCGACCCGGATCACCTATGCGATGACCATCCGCGCGGATGCAGCGCCGGGAGAGGCGCTCAATCGAGTCGAGGCGGTCGACAATCGTGGCGAGCGCGTCGTGGCGCAGGTCGCAGTCCGCATTGACCGGGACGACATTGCCTCGCGAATGACGATCATCGGCCGGGTTACCGAAGGCTCGTGCGAGCGCCATACAGCCCGCCGCGGCATTCCCGGCGTTCGGATCATGCTGGAGGACGGCAGTTTCGCGATCACTGACAACGACGGCCGATATCACTTCGAGGGGGTCACTCCGGGCACGCATGTCGTGCAAGCGCAGCGACAAACCCTCCCTGGTAAATCGGGAGAATTCGTCGACTGCGATCGGTCCACCCGCTCCGCCGGGAGTGCATCTTCGCGCTTCGTCATCGGACAGGGGGGTTCGCTCGTAGTTGCTGATTTCGCGGCGGAGCTCCCCGGTTGGGAACCAGCCGAGGCCCGAGTTTCAGACAGAGACACCGCGCCTGCAAGCGAGGACGGCGCGACGGCAGCCGCTGGAAGCCTGGCAACCGGTCATACCGCGTTTTCGGACGACGACATCAACGCCGCGGGCGGCGGCGATCGCGACTGGTTTGCCGTCGGCAACGGCCCACCTGCCTTTCTATTCCCAGAGGTTGATCACAATCCCCGTTCACCGGCTGTACGTGCGGTGATCCGTCACGCACCCAACCACACCGTCCGGCTTTACACTAATGGACGACCAGTCGATGCACTCGCATTCGATGGTACGAAAGTCGCGCCTGACGGGCAATTTGCCGTGAGCGTATGGCGCGGCATCCCTCTCGGCAACGAGCCTACAAACCTTGTCGCCGAGCTCTTGGAGGCAAACGGTTCAGCGGTCACCACGCTGCAGCGCGAAGTCGTATTCGTGTCCGGCCCTTGGAACGCCGAGATCATCCACGAGCGCAGCAACTTGATAGCTGACGGCAAGGGAAGGCCGGTCGTTGCCGTGCGCCTGACCGACCGCCGCGGCCGGCCGGTTCGGAGTGGCGTATCCGGCACCGTGGCAATCAACGCACCGTACGAAAGCGCCGCGATGCTCGACCATCTGCAGTTGCGGCAACTCGCTGGCAAGGGGCCGGTCGCGCCGACATGGACAATCGAAGGGGACGATGGCCTGGCGTTGATCGAGCTCGCCCCGACCATGATCAGTGGGCCGCTGCACTTGCAGTTCGACTTTTCCGACGATCGCAGCACCCGCAGGCGCGAGCTCGACACCTGGGTAGTCCCGGGCGACCTGGACTGGACGGTGATCGGTCTTGCCGAAGGATCAGTCGGGGCTCGCACCGTGGCCGAAAACATGGAGCGGGAAGGGCGCTTCGACAGCGACCTCGGGGATAACGCACGGCTGGCATTGTATGCCAAGGGCCGGATTCTCGGCAGGTTTCTGCTTACGTTGGCCTACGACTCGGCGAAGCAACCGGATGACCAGCGGCTGCTCGGCGCTATCGATCCGGCCGCATACTATTCGGTCTTTGCCGACGGCAGCGATCGGCGCTTCGACGCAGCGAGCAGAGAAAAGCTTTATGTCCGGATCGAGAGCCGCACATTCTACGCATTGTACGGCGATTTCGTCACCGGCTTCGACCAAACCGTCCTTGCCCGCTACCAGCGCACCGCAACCGGTGTGAAGGCGGAAGGCCAGTTTGGCGCTCTTCACGCGCAGGGTTTCGCCGCCGAGGTTGCAGGCCGTTTCAGGCGCGACGAGATCCAGGGCGCCGGGATTTCGGGGCCTTATCGGCTATCGAGCCGGGCAGCGCTCGCCAACAGCGAGAAAGTTGCAATCGAGGCGCGCGACCGCTTCCGTTCGGAACTGATCGTGGAGCGCCGCGAATTGTCCCGGTTCGTCGACTACGACATCGACTTGCTGTCAGGCACTATCCGCTTTCGCGAGCCCGTTCTCAGCCGCGACTTCCAGCTCAACCCGCAGTTTATCGTGGTAGAGTACGAAGTCGACGAGGGGACTGGTGCAACGAACTGGAACGCGGGCGCTCGCGCCGACTACTCTTTCGGCGATGACCGACTGCGCGTTGGTGCCAGCCTTTTGAGCGACAAGGGCGAGAACGAGAGGACTGAAGTCGGTGGGATGGATGTGCGAGCCCGCCTAGGTGCCCGGACGGAAATACGCGCCGAAGTCGCCGCGAGCCGGGGAAATGGCCAAAGTGCTCGTGCCTGGTTGTTCGAAGCGGAGCATCGCTCGGGCGTCCTCGACGTCCTTGCCTACGCACGCGAAGTTGGGGAAGATTTCGGCGTTGGCCATATCAGCGGTGCGGAAGCCGGGCGTCGGAAGATCGGCGTCGATACGCGTTACGCGTTAAACGAGCGACTATCGTTCACCGCAAGCGCCTGGCACGATGATGCGCTTGTCGACGCTTCCCGTCGGCAAGCCCTCCAGGCATTCGTCAATCATCGCAGCAGCTCAGGAGAGGCGCGGCTGGGGCTCAGTCATTTCGCCGATCGCTCGCCAATTGGAGAGCGCAGTTCTTCGACCCTTGTCGAAGGTGCCATCACACACAGGATGTTGGGCAATCGCCTCGAGCTGGGAGCTGCCAGCAGCATCGCGTTTGGCAAAGCTGAGTCCATAGATCTGCCGGCACGACACCGCTTGCGGGCGGGCTACGCTGTCTCCGAGTGGCTTCGTCTTGTGGGGAATTACGAGCTCGCCGATGGGGAAACCATCGACGCCCGGACATTCAATGCCGGGGTGGAAATCTCCCCGTGGAGCGGATCCAGGATAGTCACGACGCTTGGGCGACAGGAAATCAGCGAAATGGGCAAGCGCAGCTATGCCGCTTTTGGTTTGTCGCAAAGCCTTCCTGTCACTTCAGAATTGAGTGTGGACGCGACGATCGATGGCAACCGGGCGTTGGCAGGCGCAGACCCCCTCGCCGTGATCAATCCCGCTCATCCGGTTGCCTCCGGCGGCCATATCTCGCCCAATAGCGGATTGTTCGAAGATTTCAGCGCCGTCACCTTGGGGGCATCCTGGCGTCGCGATCGCTGGGCGGCCACCGCCCGCGTTGAATATCGCGATGGGCAATTCGCCGATCGCCGCGGTTTTACCGCCGGGCTCATCCGCCAACTGGGGGAAGGTGTGGTGGTCGGGTCGGGCATCAACTGGACGCGTGCGACGAGCACCGCGGAGGCTGAAACCGAAATCCTCGATGCCGCGCTTTCATTTGCGTATCGGCCTGCCGAATCTCCATTGTCCATGCTGGGTAAACTGGCCTTCCGATCTGATCGCGTCACAGGCGCACTGGAAGGCGAAACCGGTCCTGCTGGCCGAACAAAGCTCCTCGTGACGGGGGACGCCCAATCGCAGCGCCTCGTGGCCAGCCTGTCGTCAAACTGGTCTCCCCAAAGCGGCCAAGGTGATAAATTGATCGGCCGGACCGAACTGGGTGCGTTTTTGGGCATACGCCATGGGCTGGATCGCTACGAGGGTTATGATTTGGCGGGGACAACCCTGCTGGGCGGTCTCGATGCCCGGTTCGGATTGGGAGAGCGTATCGAGGTGGGAGGAGCTGCAACCGTCCGGGCCAATATCGGCAGCGGTGAAAAGGCATATGCGATCGGCCCTCAGCTAGGCTTCACGCCAACCAGAGATACCCTAGTGACCATCGGCTACAACGTCGCGGGGTTTCGTGACCGCGATTTCTCAGAGGCGCGCAGCACGGAGAAGGGCATATACGCGGCAGTTCGCCTGAAGTTCGATGTGGATTCTTTCTCATTTCTAGGACTGGGGCGGAGATAGTCGAGCACGATTGGCTGGGTATCTTCAGCAGCCGTTCCCCGCGATGACGGCGTGCTTATGCTCCCAGAAGTCGTTCGCGGACCCGTTCGGCCGGCGAAACCCCTCTCAGGGGTTTCTGTCCCATCGACTGGTCAGCGCAGGCCGTCAAAAGTCGGTCAGGGTACCTTGTTGCGCCAAGCTAGCGGCCTTGTGATCCGGGGGGAATGGCGCGCTCGCTTTCTTGCGCGCTCGCAAGTCCGGGAGATGACCGAAGACCGGTTCTACGCCGCGGCTGAACCGTTGGAACCCGGGATCAAACCGGGCGGAGCCATTAGGTACAAGGAGAGTCGGTCGTACCGCCGGTGAGACCGGGACCGAGGTTTCGATCGTCGCGCGTGATGAACGCCGCTTCCTTGCGAAGGGTAGTAACCCCGGTCCCAAACGGATTTTGAAACAGCGGGGTATAGGAATACTCGATCTCGACGAACATCACCGATTGCCCGGTCTGGGCAGTGATGCGTGTGCTACCGCTGCCCATCCCCGTGATCTCCGTCCCTGTTTGGTCGGGGTCCTCGGGACCGTAATTTGAATCTACCGCAAGGCTCCCGCGGCACCGTTGCCAGTGGATGTAATGCCGATCCGAACCAGGATCGAACTCGAGACTTGAGAGAATGATACGGCCTTGTGTCGCGAGATTTATCGACGTGCCATCGCGGATCGCTCCGCCAAGCACGGCGTCAACGTTTGATTCGGTAATCGTCGGCTGGACACCGCTATTGTCGGTCTGGCCCAGCCGAGAAGCGTTATCGGCGACCGAGATCGCGATCTGGCTGATTCGCATGTTGGTCGTGGCGAGACGAGCAACATCGGCGCCATAAAGCCCCAACGTGAGGATGACGGGCAAAATGATCGCAAATTCGACCATCGAGATGCCCGAAGTGCTGCATGCGAGATCTCGCGCTAGATTGCCAAAATAGCGGCGGCGAGCAGCGGACTGCTCCAGCGGGGGGGTCACTCGCATACTCCGGCTTCAGAACCGTACACGTTCTGGTTGGCGAATGGCTGGTTCTTCTTGATGGTCGTAGCCGTCAGCACGTGATCATCCTGCCCCCCGAGCCGGAACGGATTGGGAAACAGGGGGGGGAACGTGGCGGTAGCCTCATAGACTACCACGTCGCTCGCACCGCCATTGCCTTCGGCGCCAATGTCCGCATCCCAACCGCCGTTTCCGTTTTCATCGGTATAGGCTTCGTCGTTGTCGCAGGTGCCGTTGTTGTCCTCGTCGTTCCATTGCTCGGGACGGGCGATGTCGTTGAAATCGAAGTAGCTCCTGCGAGTGGTCTCGACGACCACACCCGGTGCCACCGCCTCCAGGGTGGCTGCGATCGACGCGTCAGCCGCGTCCGCGTCGCCCGTTTCGAGGGTCGACACACGAGCTGCCTCCTGCACAGCGCCATTCAGTATCGCTTGGGAATAGGCGACCTGCCCGACGTCGAACAAACCCAGAAGCAGAAGCATAAACGTGCCGACGATCAGGCCGAATTCGGCCACCGCTGCCCCCCGGTCGTCGCTGCTTAGCGTGCGCCATGATGTTGTAGGGGCCTGCGTCATTGGATCACTCGCAGTTCGCCGACGTTCTTGGCGATCTCCTGGAACGCGGCGTTGAGCTGGCTAGCGTTGGCCGCGGTGAAGGAACTGTCCGGCGAGGCGCAGGTCGACATTTCGGAGCTCAAGCCCGTGGAGAACGCGATCACCCAAACACGAATGCCTTTCGCTTTGGCCTGAGCGCAGGCGGCCAGATATCGCGAGTTGTGGCGCGAAGTCTGGTTGTTGTAGCCATTATCAGTTACGCGCTGGTCATGCCATTCGATGCCATAAGTGCTGTGGACCCAAGGGCTTGGGGCCATGTATCCGTCGCTCATGAAGATGATGTGACGCGCGACGGAACCGGCATTGGCCGGCGCTTCGGTAACGTTGTCCTGGAAAATGCCGGTAGGCGACGCGAGACGAGCGCCCCAGATCATTCCCAGATCGTGGTAGGTCGAGCCAGTAGGGATGAGCGAGGTCGCGAAAGCCTCAAAAGTGCCATTGTCCATCGCCGAAAGCAGCTGTGACCCCCGCGGGCAGTAGACCGACGCAGCGCTTCCGGTTGTGGTTGTAGTTGCCTGGGTGACGCCGCCGCCGCCCGCGGTCCGGATGTATCCCAGCCCGGCCCAGAGCGGCTTCCATTTGGAAGCGTTGTCGCCGCCCGGCGCTGTGTCGATATCGAGGTCGGTCGCGCCCGACGGCTGCAGGCCTAGCAGGGTGCTGTAGCTGAATGATGAGTCGGATACGGTCGCGCGTTCCTCGATGCATCCCGCCCAGGTCCAGGTCTGATTGCTGCCGCCGCTCCCCGTCTTTAGGGTGGTCGCCGACACTCCCGACTTATAGGTCGTCGTGTCGAATGTCCGTTGGAAATAATTGAACCCGTCAAACGTTTGCGTCGCCACAGTCGTGTAGTGCGGTTGATAGGTTGCGATCGCATAGGTCTGATAGTTGCGGCTGTTCATGCGCTTATCCACGTACCACTTGTTGTTATTGGCTTTCTGGCAAACGTATTCTGTCTGCGATTGAGGTTGATAAGTGGTAGTCGTTTCTTTTTTCACATTGCCAGAGTAGGTGGTGGCAGTTGACGATGTCGCAGTGCCATTGTTGGTCCATGCGCTGTCATTCGGAAGCGATCCGTTGCAGTTGTTCTTGTTGCTATACGGACCGGAATGCTGGACCCAGTTCGTACTGGTCGTATTGCTATATCCGGGGGTGCCCGTCGAATAAGTCGGGTCTTCGTACCCATCCATCACGTTTGTGTAGGTAGTTTTGTACTTGGCCTCACGTGATTGGATCTGGACCTCGTTTGCGATGTAATCGCTGGGCAAGAGGTAGCCCACGTTCACCGATGAACTGTAGGGCACGAAGCCGTAGCGGATCCGCGCGTTCGAGCCGGACGTGGCGGTGGCCACCGTATCGTAGAAGTTGTTCATCGCATCGCGAAGGTCCTCCAGACGCGAAGTCGAACCATGCGCGGTTTCGCTGTAGCCGTTGTTGTTGATATAGGTGCTGCACTGGCTGTCGGTCATGGCTGCGGTGCAGGCCATTGAGCCCGTGGTGTCGAGCACCATCATCACATCGCTGTTACCCACCGACATCGATGCTGAGCAGGAGACCGACAGGGGGATGTCATCATAGCCGAACAGCTGCATCACGGCGGTGTTCATTGTCGTGGTGGCCGTGCCGTTCACGCGGTTGCCGTTGTCCGCAGAGGTCGGCGTGAACTCTGTACTCGAAGTCCCTTCGCTGCCCTGGTCAAAGTTGGTGTTGAAGTACGTGTTCGCCCGCGCGAGCGCGTTGGCATCGAAGCCGTTATTGGTGACCGCTCGCCGCCCCGCCAGCACGCCGGCGTCGCATGCCGCTTGCAGCCGGCTTTTGATCATGTAGCCACGCGAAGCGTCGACGCCGCCGCCGACGACGCCCGCGAGAGCCACCATGGCTATCGCAGCCAATGGAAAAACGTTGGCAGATGCGCTCGATAAGAGCGGACAGATCGCTCTGCGAAGTCGCGTTTGGAAATCTGGCATGACTTTGATCCCGGGTTTCCCCGAAGAGAGCTAAGCCACAGTCACTAAGAACCGGTTACCGTCCGTCTACCGGCCAGCATCGCTGCGGTAACATCGCATGGCCGGCTCGCCGACAGCAGACTTGCCCAGCCATGGGTTCCGCGCTCCGCAAGCGTGCAGCCGGTGGCCTGCCGATGGGGGGAGGGTGGTGGGCGCGACAGGGATTGAACCTGTGACCCCACCCGTGTGAAGGGTGTGCT
>CBDUBW010000030.1:0-16982 GCA_965365485.1 uncultured Aquisediminimonas sp. | reverse complement strand
GCGGGCGTCAGCTGGGATGACGTCGTCGATATTACCACCTATCACACCGATCTGCGCGGCCACATCGACGCCTTCGCCGCGGTAAAGAACCGATACGTGAAAGCGCCCTTCCCGACCTGGACCGCGATCGGCGTTTCCGCGCTTTACGAGCCCAGCGCGGTTGTCGAGATCAAGGTCGTCGCCAAGCTGCCGCCCAAATGAGCTACCGCGTCGAATTTGTCGAGCGCACCGGGCTCGAGCGATTGGACACAAAGCGCGGCTATGCCAAGCTGAGGATGCCGCTTGCCGGAAACGAGAACCATGTCGGCGTCATGTATATGGGTGCCTATACGGTGCTCGCCGAGGCGACCGCGGCGCTTCCCGGCATCTCGATCCTCGATACCGAGCGTTTCTTCCCCATCCTCAAGGACATCTATGTCGCATTTAAGAAGAGCGCGGCCAGCGACGTGACCGCCGAATTCCGGCTCGAGGAGGAGGCGCTGCAAGGCCTGCTCGCCGATCTCGAACGCAAGGGCTCCGCGGGCTATGTCGCGGAATTCCCGATGCACGATGCAGCCGGGGTAGAGGTCGCGACCGGGCGGGTGACGGTCAAGCTGCTTTCGCACAACTGGCCTGGCTGACCAGCAAAGCACAAAAAAGCCGGCGCGGAAGCATCCTCCCGCGCCGGCCTTGATGGATCGTAAATTAAGCGGTGGCGAACGCAGTCGTCACGCGCGGCTTGCGGCTGCGGCGCATCGCAGCACCGACAACACCGAAGCCGAGGATCATCATCGCCCAGGTTGCGGGCTCAGGAATGCCTGCGAGAACCTGAAAGTTCACGCCGGTCGAATCATTGCTGAAATTGCCCTGCCGATCGATACCGAAGCCGAACGAGTCCGACGCGGTGAGATTGACCAGGCCCGAAGCCGTAAAAGTCTGGTTTGCGCTGTTGAGCGCGCCAATCGACGTGACGATGTAAGGAAGCTGCCCGCCCGGGCTCGCGCGCAAAAAGCTGATGCCAACACCCGATGGGTTGATATCCTGAACGCTGAACGTCCCAGTGTAGCGGTAGAAACCAGCCGCGGGAGCGACGAACAGCACCGACGTCAATAGATCGTCATTGCCCGGATGAGCGAGCAAACGGTCATCAGGCACGTTGACCGAGTTGTACTGGAACGACTCGCTCAAAGACTTGGTGAAGCCGGGAAGCGAGCTCGTATCGAGACCGTTGGGTGCCTGTTGCAAGCACGCCGTTGCGCCTGCGATGAAGCAATTGCTGTTTGCGGTGAAGAACGAGCCCGACGTGCCATCCGGGGTCAGCGTTCCATAAATGAAACGCTGCGGATCAGTCGGACCGGGGCCCGAATCACCAGCGCTCTGAGCACCGTTGAAGTCGTCAAACGCGTCATAGGTCTGCGCCAAAGCGCCGGTCGACACGGAGGCGACAAGCGCCGCGGCCGCGAACAATACTGACTTCATACTAAAACTCCCCGAACTGGACGCATCGGGCATTAACGAATCGCTAAGCTTTCGCAACGCTCGATCTCGATTTTTGTTGGATTTCCGCCCCTCTTTGGGATTCGTGACAAATATGGCACGATCGGTGCTATCAGCGCTTTTGCGATGCAAGCCGCGACATGAGGATCGCCGCGCGCTTCGCCTGACGCTTGAGGCTGAGCAGATCGGCGGTCTCGCCAGGGGCGTGATCGCCGCGGCTGGCGACGCCTAGCCCGGCAAGTCCGGCAACGTCGTTCGCGACGAACGAGATATCGCCCGCGCCGCGTTTCAGTGGATCGAGTGCCGGCATCTGCTCCAAACCAAGATCGCGATTGACCTCGTTGAGCGCAGCCAGCAGCGCGCGATTGCCTTCGGTCGGTGCCATCGCCGGATAGCCGCCCGGATCGAAGCTGATTTCCGCCGATGTCTTGGGCGCGTGCTTGGCGACAATCGCAGTCATCTTCGTCCGGACACGCGCCGTCTGCTCGTCGGAGAGCGTACGAAAGTCACCGCGGGCGATGGCAGTGCCGGGGATGATGTTGGTCTTGCCCGCCGCGGTCGCGCGCACGCCGTCGCTGTCGAGCGCCGCCTCCTGCCCGCCTGCGATCAGCCCGATGTTGAAGGTCAGATTGGGTTCGGGCAATTCGGTGCGAAAGGCGTGAATGATGCGCGCAAGCTCGAACACCGCGCCGTCCCCCGATCGCTCGCTGAAGATCCCAGAACTATGTCCGGTTACGCCCTTCGTCGTCAGCTTCCAGCTGTTCGAGGAGCGGCGGGCGACGCTGCCCATGTCCTTTCCGTCCTCTGTCACAAGCCCTTCGAAATCCAGTGCGACGTCGCTCCGCTTGCCGGCCGCGATCAGATCGGCGCGCGCCGCCGCGATCGGCTCGCCCGCATCCTCCTCGTCTCCGGTCATATGAACTTCGATGTTGGCGCCGTTCAGCGTCCCCGCCGCCTGCATTGCGCGCAGCGCGGCGACGATCGTCACCATCCCGCCCTTGTCATCGCCCGCGCCCGGCCCCTCGCCCTCGTCGCTTGTCGCTGTCTTGCGGCGTGTGAATCTCTGGAATGGCGAGTCCGGCTCGAAAACCGTATCGAGATGCGCGATCAGCAGCAGGCGCTTGGTGCCCGCCGCGCCTTTCCGCGTCGCAACGAGGTGCCCGGCACGGCCGGCGACGGTGGGCGTCCATGTCACCGTGAAGCCCAACGGCTCGAACTCGGCGCGCATCATCTCCGCGACCGCCTTGACACCCGCGAAGTTCATCGTGCCGCTATTCTGGTTGACCAGACGTTCGAGCAGGGCGACGTGCCGCTCATACTCCGCATCGACCGTCGCTGCTATCGTGGCCTCGGGCGCGGACAGTCGGGCCCATGCGGGCGTCGCCACAAGTGCCACCAAGCAAAGTAGAATCCGCATCAATAACTCCGGGTTTCGGTCTGTTTGCCGGGCTTCGGCGCGCCGCACAAGGCTCGACACCTAACCCAGATAAGGAACCAAAACGGGAATTGAGGGTTCTCGCTACATTCCAAAAGGAAGGGTAGCGTAATGAAACACCGTATTCTCTTGATGGGTGCTGCGCTTGCGGCCTTCACCCCCAGCCTTGCCCATGCCCAGGATTGCGAGCGCCAGCGTTCAGGCCGCGTCGCCGCGACCGTTGGCGGGGCGGCCGTAGGCGCCCTCGGTGGTGCCGTTATCGCCGGCAGGGGTGACGATGCTGAAGGCGCGATCATCGGCGGCGTGCTCGGCGCGATTGCGGGCAATCAGATCGCCAAGCCCGATAATAATTGCAAGCGCGCCTATGGTTGGTTCGACAAGCAGGGTCGCTGGCACGCGACCGGCGTCTCTTCAGCCGACGCGCGCGGCTATTACAACCGCGATGGCGATTGGGTCGAAGGCGCGCCCAATGGCTATTATGAAAATGGCCGCTGGGTAAGCGCGACGTCCGATGGCTATTGGGACCGCGATGGCCATTGGGTTCCAGCCAACGCCTATGGCTATTACGATCGCGACGGTCGCTACGTGACCGCTGCGTCGTCCGGCTATTGGCGCAACGGTCGCTGGATCGCGGGTCCCGCGCGCGGTTATTATGACAGCCGCGGACGCTGGATCGAAGGCAACCCGCCCTCGGGCAATTACGGTGCGAGCTGGTCCGAGAATGAGCAGCCCGGCTATTATGACAGCCGCGGGCGCTGGGTCGCAGGCCGCACCTACGGCTATTATGACAGTCGTGGGCGCTGGGTTTCGACCCGCAACGACGGCGATCGCCGGTCCAGCAATAATGGCGATCGCGCCAGCTGGACCAATCAGCCTACTGACATCGGCGAGCGCATTTCGTGGATGCGCGAGCGTGTTCAGCGGATGGAAAATCGGGATCGCATCGGATCTGGCGACGAACGCGCAGCGCTTGTTGAACTCGATCGCATCGAGGCGCAGTACGATGTGTATATGCGCAGCGGCAATCGCTTGACCAGCCGCGAACAGACGGCGGTCGAACGTTCGCTCGATCGTTTGCAACAGCGTGTGATGACGGCACGCCAGGAAGCACGCCGGTATTGACGAGAAGTAGCGGCGGCGTTCCCGTCGCGGCTTTGAAAGTTGACGCTTTTACAAGTGTCACGCGGGGAGCGGCCCGGCCTCACGGTCGGGCCGCTTTTTGTTGCCGGAATGTTACACCCGTACAAGATTATCCAACGGTCAGTTGACTTTAGCCGGTCTCGACCGGAGCCTGCCCCAAATCGCGGTAAAAATGCCGCCATCGCAACAGGGGCAACTCATGATCACATCCGTTCGCACCGTCTTGCTCGCCACGCTACCCGCGTTGATTCTGGCATTTCCCGCCCAAGCGCAGGAAGGAACCGAAGGCGCGGAAGAAACCGCACCCGATGGCGAAGTGATTATCGTCACGGGCACGCGGCGGACCGATCGTTCGATCGCCGACAGCCCCGTTCCCGTCGACGTCATCGGCAGCGACCAGCTGACCTCGAGCGGCCTCGGCGAAACCAACAAAATCCTCAACCAGCTGGTCCCCAGCTTCAACTTCCCCCAACCCAGCGTCAATGACGGCACCGACGTGCTTCGCCCCGCGACGCTGCGCGGCCTCAGCCCCGATCAGACGCTGGTGCTGATCAACGGCAAGCGCCGCCACATCTCGGCGCTGCTCAACATCAATGGCTCGATCGGACGCGGCGCAGCCGCGGTCGATCTCAATCTCATCCCCGGCATTGCCATCGACCGTATCGAAGTGCTGCGTGACGGGGCGTCGTCGCAATATGGCTCCGACGCGATCGCCGGCGTCATCAACATCCAGCTCAAGAAGCAGAGCGACGGCGGCCGCGCCTCGGTCAGCTACGGTAAGTACGTTACCACACTCAACGACGTCGCCAACGTTACCGGCTTGCAGACCAATGCCGCGGGCCAACCCTTTCTTGATCCCACCGATACCCGCGTTTTCGCGGTCAACACCGATGGCGAGCGCAAGCGCCGCGACGGCGCGCTGACGACGCTCGCGACCAATATCGGCGTGCCGATCGGCGAAGAGGGCTATTTCAACTTCACCGCCGAATATCGCGATCGCGACGCGACCAATCGCTCCGCCTTCGACATCCGGCCAAACTACAACCGGCCCACCGCCGCGTTCGACCCGCGCGAGCTGACCTTCGATCGCATCAACTTCAAGATCGGCGATGCCAAGACGGAGGATTTCAACTTCTTTGTCAATGCCGGCCTTCCTTTGGGTGAAGCGTTCGAACTTTACGCCTTCGGCTCCTACGGTTTGCGAGACGGCTTGTCGGCCGCCAATTATCGTCAGCAAAGCGCGGCAGCCAATCGCGATTTTTCGACGATCGCCCCCAACACCACCCCGAATGCCGCCAACTTCACGCCGCTGACGCCCGACGGCTTTCTGCCGATGATCGACACCGAACTCGAAGATTATGCCGCAACAGTGGGTGTTCGCGGCGAGGTGGCGGGCTGGAATGCCGATCTTTCGCTCGGCACCGGAAAGAACACATTCGACTATCGCGTGATCAATACGCTCAACACTTCGCTCGGCACCGCCAGCCCCCGCGTCTTCGACGCGGGCGGGCTCAAGTACCGCCACACGCTCGCCAATCTCGATTTCAGCCGCGAGTATGACGTCGGCCTCTTCAAGCCACTTTCGATCGCGCTCGGCTTCGAATACCGCGATGAGGAGTTCACGATCCGGCCCGGTGATCTGCAATCCTTCCAGCTCGGGCCGCTCTTCCGCGCCGCCTTCACTACGACCGCAGTGGATTGCGCAGCGCAGCAGGGTGTCTTCAACGCCACAACCGGCGTCTGCAGCTTCCCGGGCCGCGCGGCGGCGGCAGGCGCGCAAGGCTTCCCTGGAATTCCTTTCAGCGCCGCGACCAATGAGAGCCGCGACAGCTATTCTGCCTATATCGAGCTAGACACCGATCTGTTCGAAGGTTTCACCGCGACGCTCGCGGGCCGTTACGAACATTTCTCGGACTTTGGCGATACCGTGAACGGCAAGCTCGCGCTCCGTTACGAACCGATCGACGGCTACGCGATCCGCGGTTCGATTTCGAACGGCTTTCGCGCGCCCTCGCTGGCTCAGCAATTCTTTACGACGATCTCGACCAATTTCATCAACGGCGTTCCCGTCGATGTCTTGACCGCACAGGTGGCGAGCCCCGTCGCCCGCGCGCTCGGATCGCAGGATCTCGACCCGGAAAAGTCGGTCAACATCAGCGTCGGCGCAACCGCCAATCCCCTGCGCGGGCTGAACCTCACGGTGGATTTTTATCAGATCAAGATCGACGACCGCATCGTGCTCACCGAAAATCTCGGCGCGGCAGGCACTGGCAATAGCGGGGCGGTCAACACCGCGATTCAGGCAGTGCTCAACGGGGCCGGCTTCCCCGGGGTCGGCGCGGCGCGCTTCTTCATCAACGGCCTCGATACCACCACACGGGGTGTTGACGCGGTACTGAGCTACCGCACCAACGATCTCGGTTTCGACAATCTTACGCTGACCGCGGCGTACAACCACAACAAAACGAAAATCGATAATTTCCTCAATCCACTCGGGCCGCTCGCCGCGATTCCCGGAATCAATCTGTTCGGTCGTGTCGAAAGCCTTCGCTTCACTGCCGGCCAACCGCGCGACAAGATCGTGCTTTCGGGCGACGGCAATCTCGGCGCGTTCGGATTGACCTTACGCGGCACTCGCTATGGCAAGGTCATCCAGCCCGCGAACGACAACAATTTCCTGGTTCCCGGCACAATTTCCCCCGATGATGCTTTCCTCAAGCGCAAATGGATCACCGAACTCGAATTGCGTCTGAACGTCGCCGAACGCTTTGAATTCGCCGCGGGCGCGAATAATGTGTTCGATATCTATCCGACGCGGCTTCCCGTTGGACCGCGCCCGGGCGGCGGCTTCTATCCGGTCAACCAATATTATTTCCCCTACCCGACCTTCTCACCCTTCGGCTTCAACGGGCGGTTTCTGTACGGGCGCGTAGGGGTGAAGTTTTAGGCGCTGGGCGGGGCACAGCGTAGCGGCGCTAAGCTGCCCTCGCCCAAGCCCGGCCGACCTCGCGGAGCGAGGATGGACGGCGCGGCTTTTTCGCGTCGGCTGCCTAATTAGATCTGAAAAGCCGACGCGGGAGTAAATCCCGCGTCGTCGGTCCTCACGCCGGAGCGTGAGGCCGGCCGGCGCTTCGGATGACTGGCAGGCCGGTCACCGGCGGATTGAGCGCAATCCGCCTTCCTACGAGCTGTAATACATATCGAACTCGACGGGGCTCGGCGTCATTTCCCAGCGCGCGACGTCTTCCATCTTCAGCTCGATATAGCTGTCGATCTGTTCCTTGGAGAACACATCGCCCTTCAAAAGATAAGCGTGATCGGCCTCGAGACTTTCGAGCGCCTCACGCAGCGAGCCGCAGACGGTGGGCACCTGCGACAGCTCTTCGGGCGGGAGATCGTAGAGATTTTTGTCCATGGCCTCGCCGGGGTGAATCTTATTCTCGATCCCATCGAGTCCAGCCATGAACAATGCGGCATAGGCGAGATAAGGGTTGGCCATCGCATCGGGGAAGCGTACCTCGACGCGCTTGGCCTTGGCCCCCGCGCCATAGGGGATGCGGCACGAAGCCGAACGGTTGCGTGCCGAATAGGCGAGCAGCACCGGCGCTTCGTAGCCGGGCACCAGCCTTTTATAGCTGTTGGTCGTCGGGTTGGTGAAGGCGTTCACCGACTTGGCGTGCTTGATGATCCCGCCGATGAAGAACAAACACATTTCGCTCAGGCCGGCATAGCCATTGCCCGCGAACAGTGGCTTGCCGCCGTCCCAGATCGACAAATGGGTATGCATGCCGCTGCCATTATCTTCCTTGATCGGCTTAGGCATGAAGGTCGCCGACTTGCCGTAGGCGTGCGCGACCATGTGCACGACATATTTGTAGATCTGCATGCGATCGGCGGTCTGCGTCAGCGTCCCGAAGGTCAGGCCGAGTTCGTGCTGCGCGGCGGCGACCTCATGGTGATGCTTATCGCATGGAAGCCCCATTTCGAGCATGGTCGAGACCATCTCGCCGCGAATGTCCTGCGCGCTGTCGACCGGCGCGACCGGAAAATAGCCGCCCTTGGCTCTCGGACGGTGGCCGAGATTGCCGCTTTCGTAAGTTGTGCCCGTGTTGGTCGGCAGCTCGATATCGTCGAACTTGAAAAAGCTCTGGTTATAGCTGGTGTCGAACTTCACGTCGTCGAACATGAAGAATTCGGCTTCGGGACCGACATAGACCGTATCGCCGATACCGGTGCTCTTGAGATACGCCTCGGCGCGCTTCGCGGTCGAGCGCGGGTCGCGCGCGTAAAGTTCCCCGGTCGAAGGTTCGATGACGTCGCAGAAGACGATCATCATCGGTGTCGCGCTGAAGGGATCGACGTAAACCGCTTCGAGGTCGGGCTTGAGAATCATGTCCGATTCGTTGATCGCCTTCCAGCCTGCGATCGACGATCCGTCGAACATCAGCCCGTCGGTCAGCTCATCTTCGCCGATGACACCCGAGCACATCGTGAGATGCTGCCACTTGCCCTTGGGATCGGTGAAGCGGAGATCGACCCATTCGATTTCCTCATCCTTGATGCGCTTCAAAACGTCTGACGGCGAAACGGCCATAATCGATTTTCCTTCGTGTTGAACCTGTTTGGGAAGACGCCGGCTGTCAAATGGCGTCGCTATCGCGCTCCCCTGTGCGAATGCGGACCGCGCTTTCGACCGGAATGACGAAAATCTTGCCATCGCCGATCCGGCCGGTCTGAGCTGCGGCGGCGATCGCTTCGACAACGCGCGCGGCAAGGCTGTCATCGACGACGACCTCGAGCTTCACCTTGGGCAAGAAATCGACGACATACTCGGCACCGCGATAGAGTTCGGTATGCCCCTTCTGCCGCCCAAACCCCTTTGCCTCGGTCACGGTAATCCCGCTTACGCCGACTTCGTGAAGCGCTTCCTTCACATCGTCGAGCTTGAACGGTTTGATGATCGCTTCGATCTTTTTCATGACTAACACCGGCCCCCGTGCGTTGAAGGTTCAATAAGCGTGCCAATCACGCGATCGCAACAATCGCGCGATTCCGCTGCACCGCAACAGGAAAATGTGCATAGCCTCTGTGCAGGCGCAACCGAACTGCCGGAAAAATCGGCAGACGGGCATTGGCCAGGCCGAATCAGCGCGTCGCGTTATACTGGAGTTGGGATTGATCGAGCTGGAAGCCGATCAGCAATTCGAAGCTTGCACGCGCAACCGCGGCCCGGACTTCGGGATCGGCCATCGGGTCGATCGCGGCGTCGGCGTCGCCTGCTTTGCGCTTGCGGGTAATGCGCTTGGTCAATTCAGGCGAAAGCGTGGCCGCCGCGCGATTGACAGCGGCACCCGCAGACCCTCGCGCAGTCGTGCGCAGCTGCCCGTCTGCGAATTGCAAGGCGATCCGGCTGACGCGCTTCGACACAACGACGCGGCCGCCCTGCACCACGGTCGCGAAATAGGGAATGATCACCTCGCGCGCGCCCTGTCCGTTGACGCGCCGCGCCTGGACTTCGAACGTGGCGTTGGCGACGATATCAGCCCCCGAGTCCGCGCAGGTCGAACGAACATTGGTCATGTTGGCAACCACATCGATCGCGCGCGCCTCGCGGCTGCCAGGCGGATTGAAGATCGTGATGTCACCGGTATAGGCCGGCACGGCGACCGCGGGGCAGGCCGACCGGGTCAGCAGAATGCCGCCGCTGGAATCGAAATCGCCGTCCTTCGCGCACCCCGCCAGCAATGCGCCGCAAGCGGTGGCGATCAACAACGGCTTCAATCGGGGCACAGGCATATCCTCACGGGGCAAACTCGTGCCCGCGCTATAGGAAGCGGCTTTCGCCACCGCAAGCAATCGCGTAGACGCCCGCCCATGACTTCCAAGCCTCCGCTGAGTTTGCTGATCGCCGCGCCTCGCGGCTTTTGCGCGGGTGTCGATCGCGCGATCAAGATCGTAGAACTCGCGATCGAGCGGTTCGGTGCGCCCGTCTATGTGCGCCATGAGATCGTACACAATGCCTTTGTTGTCGACGGACTGCGCGCCAAGGGTGCAATCTTCGTCGAGGAACTGGACGAAGTGCCTGACGGCGTTCCGGTCATTTTTTCGGCGCACGGTGTTCCGAAAGACGTGCCCGCGGCTGCCGAAACGCGCGGTCTGGAATGGCTCGACGCGACCTGCCCGCTCGTGTCGAAGGTTCATCGCCAGGCCGAGCGGCTGGTCGATGCGGGGCGGCACATCATCTTTGTCGGCCATCGCGGGCATCCTGAAGTTATTGGCACCTTCGGCCAAGTGCCTGCGGGCGCGATGACGCTCGTTGAAACGCTGGGGGATGTCGCGGCCTTGGATCCCGCCGATCCCGACAACCTCGCTTTCCTTACGCAAACCACGCTTTCGGTCGATGACACCGCTGAAATCGTCGCTGCGCTTCGGTCGCGCTATCCGACCATCCAGGGGCCGCGTGGCGAAGATATTTGCTATGCGACTTCGAACCGTCAGGATGCGGTCAAGGCGCTGAGCGTCCGCGCCGAGCGTTTGATCGTCATCGGAGCGACCAATTCCTCCAATTCGCTCCGTTTGGTCGAAGTCGCCGAGCGGTCGAGTGTTCCCGCGATGCTGATCCAACGCGCCGCCGATCTCGACCTTGCCTGGCTCGATGGCGTCACGACGCTCGGGATTACGGCAGGCGCTTCGGCTCCCGAAACGCTTGTCCGCGAATTGATCGAGCGGCTTTCTCAGCATTTCGAGATCACCGAGGAATATGTCACGACCGCAACCGAATCGATGGTCTTCAAGCTGCCCCGCGCTTTGATGGTTGATGCCTGACGATCCCGATCTGGTTCACGGTCATAGGTCGCGGTTGCGCCAGCGTCTGCTCGAAAGCGGTGGCGAGGTTCTGCTCGAGCATGAACTGATCGAATATATCTTGATGCTCGCAATTCCGCGTCGCGACACCAAACCGATGGCGAAGAAGCTGCTCGCCGAATTTGGTGGCATCGGCGGTCTGCTCGCTGCGGACCCCGAGGGCATTGTCCGCACCGGCATCGTGGGCGAGGCCGGAGCCGCCGCGATCAAAGCGGTGCACGCGACGGTGCTGCGCGCGCTTCGTTCCGAAATCGCCGAGCGGCCCGTGCTGGCGAGCTGGCAGGCGCTGCTCGACTATCTCCGCGTCGATCTTGCCCACATCACCACCGAGCGCGTACGCGTGCTGCATCTCAATTCGCGCAACATGCTGATCCGCGATGAATTGATGGCGGAAGGCTCGATCGACCAGGCTGTCGTGCACGTCCGTGAGGTCATCCGCCGCGCGATCGATTTGGGCTCGGCGGCGATCATCCTCGTCCACAATCACCCGTCGGGCGACCCCTCCCCCAGCCGGGCCGACATCGCGCTGACCCGCGACATCGTCGAAGCTGGGCGCAAGCTGAGCATTCAGGTTCACGATCACGTCATCATTGGCGGCGCGGGACACAGCTCGATGCGAGCGATGGGGCTGCTATGACGATTGCACGGCGTGAGCTGCTGGCCGCCTTGCCGGCTCTGCTGCTGGTCCGCCCCGCGCACGCCACCCCGGCAACAGACCTGATTGCGGCCGCACGTCGCCAGATCGGCGTGACGCTCTCGTACGACCCGGCATACACCGGGCTTACCTTTCCCAATGGTGATGTGCCGCGCACCAAGGGCGTGTGCACCGACGTCGTCATCCGCGCCTATCGCGACGCCTTCGGCATCGACCTCCAGGCGCTGGTCAACGCCGACATGCGCAAGAGCTTTGCGAGCTATCCCAAACGCTGGGGATTACGTGCGCCCGATCGCAACATCGATCACAGGCGGGTGCCCAATTTGCAGACCTATCTCGCGCGGAATGGCGCACGGCGCGCCATCCCCGGCGATTGGACGAGTTGGCACTCGGGCGACCTATTCACCGCGCTGGTGGGCGGCAATCTTCCGCACATCGGCATCGTTTCGGACAAGAGGCTGCGGAACGGCCGCCCGCTCGTCATCCACAATATCGGCGGCGGGACGCGCGAGGAAGATGCGCTCGCCGATCATCCTCTGACCGGGCGCTATCGCTGGCGGCTAGGTTGAATGTCCCGTAGCGCATGGTAAGGCCTGCGCGGGGGATGCCGGAGCAGCCATGAAGACGTCGATGGGATTGCTTCGGCAACGCCGCTTCCTGCCGCTGTTCGTCACCCAATTTCTCGGCGCCTTCAACGACAATCTCTACCGCACCGCGATGGTGATCCTCGCCATCTATGTGATGTACCGCGACGATCAGGCAACGGGGACTCTCTTCAGCTCGGTCGCGCCTGCGGTCTTCATTCTGCCCTTCTTTCTACTCTCGGCAGTATCCGGACAGCTCGCCGACAGCCGCGACAAGGCGTCGATCGTGCGCTGGGTGAAGACCGCCGAGATCGCGATCATGGTCTTCGGCGCGGCGGGCTTGATCCTGCACAACATCCCGCTACTGTTCGCCGCCTTGTTCGCGATGGGCGTGCACAGCACATTCTTCGGCCCAATCAAATATGCTATTTTGCCGCAGCATCTGGGTGAAAAAGATGTGCTGGCGGGGACGGGGCTGGTCGAGGCGGGCACCTATGTCGCGATCCTGCTCGGCACTATTGTCGGCGGCATATTGCCCTATGAATGGGCTGCCGCCGGGGTGCTGCTGGTCGCAATCGCGGGACGGATATCGGGCAGCTTCGTGCCCCCCGCGCCGCCTTCCGCCGAGGGTGCTAAGCTCAAGGTCGATTGGAACATCTTCCGGGCCTCATGGGATCTGACGCGGCAAGTGATGCACATCCGCCGCGTGAGGCTGGCGATCGTCTGCATCAGCTTTTTCTGGTCGATCGGCGCGGTGCTGGCGGCGCAATTTCCGCCGCTCGTAAAGAATGCGCTTGGCGGTGACGAGGGTGTGGCGACGCTCTTTCTGGCGATCTTCTCGGTCGGCGTCGCGACCGGCTCGGTGATCGTCAACCGCCTGCTCGCCGGACAAGTCTCGGCGCGCTATTCGCCGCTCTCCGCAGTGGGCATGGGCACGTTCGTATTGCTGCTCTGGTTCTCGGTCTGGCAATGGGGCGACGTTTCGGACGACCGGCTGATGGGCGTCACCGAATTCATCTCATACCCGCTCGCCGATCTGGTGCTGATCGCCTTGTTCGGGATCGCGGTATTCGGCGGTATGTTCGTAGTGCCGCTCTACGCCTTCCTGACGGTGACCGTCGACCAATCAGCGACCGCGCGGACGATCGCGGTCAACAACATCGTCAATTCGGGCTTTATGGTCGCGGCGACGCTGATCCTCTCAGCTTTGCTTGGTTTGGGCGCCACGGTGGCGGGCACGCTCCTTTACGTTTCCTTCGCCTGCCTCGTTTCAGCGTGGATCGCGCAGGTTTTGCACAAAGCGTGCGATTGATCGCTTGACGCGCGACAGCCGCGCTTTCATGGCGCGCAGGTCGCTGACGATGCGGGAGAGACTCCGGCTTTGAGCCGGAGCGCCGAAGGAGCAACCGCCCCGGAATCTCTCAGGCAAAAGGACCGTATCGGCTTTTGCGACACTCTGGAAAGCGTCCGGCCTTCAAGGCGCGGGCCACCGAAGGGGTAAAGCTCTCAGGTACCGTGACAGAGGGGGCAGCGAAGCGGGCGGCTCAGCGCCTCGCGGACCTGACTCCGGCGGTAGCGTGATGATCGAGAATGCAAGCCAGATCGCCGACCTGCCTTTAGGCGAATGGCATCGCGCACGCGGCGGGCGGATGGTGCCCTTCGCGGGCTATCACATGCCGATTCAGTATGAAGGCATAATGGCCGAGCATCTCTGGGTGCGCGAACATGCCGGGTTGTTCGACGTCAGCCACATGGGCCAGCTGATGCTGACCGGCGCAGGCGTGTCGACCGCCCTCGAAGCGCTGGTTCCGGGAGACATCTCGGTGCTCAAGCCTGGGCGCATCCGCTACACACTTTTGCTTGCCGAAGATGGTGGCATCCTCGACGATCTGATGGTCACCAACGTCGAGGAGCATGGCGAGGAGCGCCTCTACCTCGTCGTCAACGGCAGCACCAAATGGGACGATCTCGCCTATCTGCGCGAACATCTGCCAGACGAGATCGTCATCAATCATCTTGAGGATCGCGGGCTGCTGGCATTGCAAGGCCCCGAGGCGGCGGTGGCGCTCGATCGGGTGTTGCCGGGCGTCGCCGGCGATCTCGTCTTCATGCAGGGCACCTCGCGGATGTGGGAGGGCGTCCCCGTCGGGATCAGCCGATCGGGCTATACCGGCGAGGATGGGTTCGAGCTTTCGGTGCCGTGCAGCCACATCGGCCAGTTCGCGGACGCTCTGCTTTCGCAGCCCGAGGTCAAGCCGATCGGCCTCGGCGCGCGCGATTCGCTGCGCTTGGAGGCCGGGTTGCCGCTCTACGGTCACGATCTCGACGAGACGGTCGATCCAGTCGAGGGCAATGCCGCCTTCGCCATTTCGAAGCGGCGACGTGAAGAAGGTGGCTTTCCGGGCGCCGAACGCATCCTAAAGGCGCTGAGCGAAGGCCCGGCGCGCAAGCTCGTTGGCCTGACCGTCGCCGGCAAGATGCCGGTGCGCGAGGGAGCGGCTTTGTTCGCGGGCGAAACGTCAGCCGGCCGCGTCACCTCGGGCGGCTTCGCACCGAGCGTCGGCGCGCCGATTGCGATGGGCTATGTCGATGCCGCGCACACCGCCCCCGGCACGTTGTTAGAAGCCGAAGTGCGCGGCAAGCGCGTGCCCGTGAATGTCGCAGTGATGCCCTTCATTCCCCATCGCTATGTCCGCAAAGGAGCGCCCAAGTGACTCGCTATTTCACCTCCGAGCATGAATGGATCGAAGTCGATGGCGACACCGCCACCGTCGGCATCACCGATTACGCGCAGCAGCAATTAGGCGACATCGTCTTCGCAGACGTTCCCGCTCCCGGCGCGACTTTGAGCAAGGGCGGCGACGCGGCGGTGGTCGAGAGCGTAAAGGCCGCGTCGGACGTTTATGCGCCAGTCAGCGGCACCGTGACCGAAGGCAATGAAGCGCTCAGCGAGGATCCCGCGCTGGTCAACACCGATCCCGAAGGCGCGGGCTGGTTCTTCAAGCTGACCTTGTCGGACACGAGCGAACTCGACGAGCTGATGGACGAAGCGGCGTACAAGGATCTCGTGGCCTCGCTCTGACCTGAAAGGCGGAAAAGTTGCGTTACCTCCCCCTTACCCAGCCTGATCGCGAGGCGATGCTCGCCACCATTGGTGCCGGCTCGATCGACGACCTTTTCGCCGACGTCCCCGAAGAAGCGCGGCTCGACGGGCCGATTCACGGGCTGCCGCTGCATGCCAGCGAAATGGCGGTTGAGCGGCACTTCTCGAAATTGGCGCGGCAGAACCTGGCGGCGTCGGACCACCCCTTCTTCCTTGGCTGCGGGGCCTACAAGCACCATGTCCCGGCGAGCGTCGACCATCTCATCCAGCGCGGCGAGTTTCTGACCGCGTACACGCCCTACCAGCCCGAGATCGCTCAGGGCACGCTGCAGATGCTGTTCGAGTTCCAAACGCAAGTCGCGCGGCTGTTCGGCTGCGATGTCGCCAATGCCTCGATGTACGACGGCTCGACTGCATGCTGGGAAGCGATCGGGATGGCAGCGCGGATCACCAAGCGGCGCAAGGCGCTGCTCTCGTCCGGGCTGCACCCGCATTACGTCAGTGTCGCAAAGACGATGGCACGCTTCACCGGCGACAGCCTCGATACCGCGCTTCCGAATTTCGAGAGCACAGACATGGCGCGGCTGGTCGACGCCATCGATGGCGACACCTCGTGTGTGGTCGTGCAATATCCCGACATTCTCGGCCGTGTCGAAAGCATGGAAGCGCTGGCAGAGGCGTGCCAGGCGGCGGGCGCGTTGCTGATCGCGGTCGTGACCGAGCCCGTCGCGCTTGGGCTGATCAAATCGCCCGGCGAGATGGGCGCCGATATCGTCGTCGGTGAAGGTCAGTCGATCGGCGTCGGGCTTCAGTTCGGCGGGCCTTATGTCGGGCTGTTCGCGACGCGCGACAAATATGTCCGCCAGATGCCGGGGCGGCTGTGCGGTCAGACGGTCGACGCCGAAGGGAAGCGCGGCTTCGTGCTGACGCTCTCGACTCGCGAGCAGCACATCCGGCGCGAAAAGGCGACGTCGAACATTTGCACCAATAGCGGCCTGTGCGCGCTGGCGTTCAGCATCCACATGACCTTGCTTGGCGAGAAAGGTTTGCGCGGTCTGGCCGAAGTCAATCACGCCAATGCGCGGTTTGCTGCAGAGCGATTGACGCAGGTGCCGGGGGTCTCGCTCGTCACCGAGACGTTCTTCAACGAATTTACACTGCGCTTGCCGCGCGATGCGCGCACCGTCGTCCACGAGCTTGCGGCGCGCCATGTTCTTGGAGGTGTTTCTCTGGGGCGGCTTTATCCCGACAACGGCGAACTCGAACACGGCCTAGTCGTCGCTGTCACCGAAATCGCCAGCGAAGAAGATATCGAGATCTTCGCCACCACGCTCGAGGAGGTGCTGGCATGAACGAGGCTGGCTGGAAGCCTGACATGGGTGACATCGAACTGGCAGACGTCGAGACCTACACCGGCAACCGCGCGCTGATGCTCGAGGAAGCGCTGATCTTCGAGATCGGCGACGAAACGACATGCGGGGTTGATCTTCCGGCCCCCGCAGCTTCTGCTAAATCGACAGCGCTTGAAGGTTTGCTTCGTACCGCACCCATCGGCTTGCCCGGTCTGTCGGAGCCCGAAACCGTCCGCCACTACACCCGCCTGTCGCGCCAGAACTACGCTATCGATCTCGGCCTTTTCCCGCTCGGCAGCTGCACGATGAAACATAACCCGCGCCTCAACGAAAAGGTCGCGCGGATGAAGGGCTTCGCAGACGTTCACCCGCT
>CBDUBW010000029.1:0-17184 GCA_965365485.1 uncultured Aquisediminimonas sp. | reverse complement strand
GATTGCGACATGAGCGCGGTGATGGCCGCGCGCGCCACCTACAAGGATCTGTTCGAGAAGAAGCACGGCGTGAGGCTCGGCTTCATGGGCTTCTTCGCCAAGGCCGCGTGCCTCGCTTTGAAGGACGTACCGGCCGTCAACGCGCAGATCGACGGCGATGAAATCGTCTATCACGATTATGTCGATATCTCGGTCGCGGTCAGCGCGCCCAACGGCCTCGTCGTTCCCGTGCTGCGCGACGCGCAGGCCAAGAGCTTCGCCGAGATCGAAAAGGGCATCGCCGATTTCGGCGCGCGGGCAAAGGACGGCAGCCTGACGATGGAGGATATGAAGGGCGGGACCTTCACCATTTCCAACGGCGGCGTCTTCGGATCGCTGATGTCGACGCCGATCATCAATCCGCCGCAAAGTGCAGTGCTGGGATTGCATCGCATAGAAGATCGTCCTGTGGTCCGCGACGGCCAGGTCGTCGTCCGGCCGATGATGTATCTCGCGCTAAGCTACGATCACCGGCTGATCGATGGCCGCGAGGCGGTCACTTTCCTCGTCGCGGTCAAGAATGCGATCGAGGATCCGACACGGCTGCTGATCGACCTTTGAAATTGAGCCGAGGACTGAAATGAGCTGGAAACATCTGTTCGTCGCGAGCATGCTAGCGAGCCTTGCGGGGTGCGACATGGCGACGGAGATTGCGAGCGATACTCTGGAAACCGAGGTACGCGGTGCGGTGCAGTTGCAATGCCAGGAATTCGCCGCGGGTGCCGGCATCGCCGCCGGGCGGGTAGCGGCGGTGTGCCAATGCAGCGCCGACAAATTTGTTGCCGACCGCCAACTGAGCGTCTCGGCCATCAGCCGCGAACGCCTGCGTACAATAGTGGAAGGTTGCGTGGCGCAAACTGATCCCGACGGCGTGGGCCGCTGATCATGGCCGATTACGATCTCATCGTCATCGGGGCGGGGCCGGGCGGGTATGTCGCCGCAATCCGGGGCGCGCAACTGGGGCTGAAAACCGCCTGTGTTGAGAGTCGTGAGACCCTGGGCGGGACGTGCCTCAACGTCGGTTGCATTCCGTCGAAGGCGTTGCTTCATGCATCGGAACTCTTCGAAGAAGCGCATTCAGGAGCGCTCACCAAGTTTGGGGTCCAGTTCGAAGGCGTGTCGCTCGATCTCGAGACAATGCAGGGCGAGAAGGACAAGGCAGTCAAGGAATTGACCGGCGGCATCGAATTCCTGTTCAAGAAGAACAAGGTCGATTGGCTCAAAGGGCACGCTGCCTTTAGTTCGGCGACGACAATCGAGGTTGCGGGGCAAAGCTACAGCGCGAAAAATTTCATCGTCGCCACGGGTTCGAGCGTCACACCGCTGCCAGGAGTCGAGATCGACCAGAAGGTAATCGTCGATTCGACCGGCGCCTTGGCGCTGCCCAAGGTGCCCAAACATCTCGTCGTCATCGGCGGCGGCGTCATCGGGCTTGAGCTCGGCAGCGTCTGGAAGCGCTTGGGCGCGGAGGTGACCGTGGTCGAATATCTCGACCAGATCCTCCCCGGCATGGACGGAGAAGTGCGAAAGGAAGCTGCCAAGATATTCAAGAAGCAGGGCTTCACGATCCGCACCTCGACCAAGGTGACAGGCGCAAAGGTGAAGGGCGGCAGCGCGACGCTGACTATCGAACCTGCGGCCGGCGGCACTTCCGAAACGATCGAGGCCGATTGCGTGCTCGTCGCGATCGGGCGTCGTCCCAACACCGAAGGGCTTGCTCTCGAAAGGGCGGGTGTTCCGCTCAATCCGCGCAACCAGATCGAAGTCGGCCACGATTTTCAGACGAGCGTCAAAGGCATTTACGCGATCGGCGATGTCATCCCCGGCCCGATGCTCGCGCACAAGGCGGAGGACGAGGGCATTGCGGCTGCCGAATTCATCGCGGGGCAGACCGGTATCGTCAATCACGACGTCATCCCCGGCGTCGTCTACACCATGCCGGAAATCGCGAGCGTAGGCCTCACCGAAGAGGACGCCAAGGCGCGCGGCGAGATCAAGGTCGGCAAGTTCCCGATGATGGCCAACAGCCGCGCCAAAACCAACCGTGATACCGACGGTTTCGTCAAAATCATCGCCGACGCCAAGACCGACCGTGTGCTTGGCGTCCATATCATCGCCAGCTTCGCGGGAACGATGATCGCCGAAGCCGCGCTGGCGATGGAATTTGGCGCTACCAGCGAAGACATCGCTTACACCTGTCACGCCCATCCGACCCACGCCGAAGCGGTCAAGGAAGCCGCGATGGCGGTGACCGGCAAGCCGATTCACATCTAAGACGGCTGCGAATAGCGCGCGTTATTCGCTGACTCGCCGCCAGACCGACCGGCCTCGGCGCAATCGAGGGTCGACGGCGCGGATTTACTCCGCGCCGACTCGTCGCCATGCTGAGACGATGGACGTGAATGCCAAATCCAAAGCCGTTCTCGATTTTTGGTTCACCGAGCTGACCGCCGAGCAAAAGTTCAAGCGCGACGAGGCCGTCGATGCGGATATCCGCAAGCGTTTCGGTGCGATCCATGCCGAGCTTGCGCAGGGCGTGCCGCCATCGTGGAAAGCCGATCCACCGGCGCTCCTCGCCGCGATCATCGTGCTCGATCAGTTCAGCCGCAACCTCTACCGCGACGATGCTCGCGCTTATGCGCAGGACGCCAAGGCGCTCGCCTTGGCCAAGGAGGCGATCCGCGTCGGCTGGGATGGTGGCATGAGCGGCGATGAGAAGCAATTTGTCTACATGCCGCTGATGCACTCGGAAGAACTTGCCGATGTCGAGCGTTGCGTCGCCCTGATGCACGAGGCCGGCCATGCGGAAGGCGAGGCGTTCGCACGCCGCCATGCCGCGGTCATTGCCCGCTTCGGTCGCTATCCCGCGCGCAACGCCGACCTTGGGCGTAAAACCACCGAGGAGGAGGCGGATTTCCTGCTCGCGGAGCCGATGGGTTTCTAGCAACACCCTTTTGCGGCCGTGACAGAGCGCGGCGTCGGCGACTAGATGCCCGCGTGCCGTCGCTGATCGCCACTCTGGACCTTTTCGGGATTGCCGTCTTCGCGGCTTCCGGGGCACTGGCCGCCGCCCGTGCCCGGCTGACATTCGTCACGTTCGGCTTCTTTGCCCTGGTGACGGGGGTCGGCGGCGGAACGGTACGCGATATCTTGATCGGCGCGCCGATATTCTGGGTGCAGGATTGGCGCTTCCCGGTCACCTGCCTCGGCATGGCGGTCGCGGTCTGGCTGACGCCGCCGACGCTCTGGAGGCCGCGCGCGCTCGAATGGTTCGATGCGGTCGGGCTTGCGGTTTATGCAGTCTTCGGCGCGTGGAAATCGCTTTCGCTCGGCATCGGGCCGGTGCCTGCGGTGATGATGGGGATCATCACCGCCTGTGTCGGGGGCATCATTCGCGACGTTCTGGCGGGAGAGCCATCGATCCTGCTGCGCCCGGAACTCTATGTCACCGCAGCGGCGCTTGCGGCTGGGCTGTTCGTTATGCTCGACTGGGCCGGGCTGCCGCTGATCGTCTCGGCCGGGGTGGGCGCGATAACCGGCTTCGCGCTGCGCGGCCTGGCGATCGCGCGCGGCTTAGCCATTCCGTCCTACCGGCCCGATCGTTAGTCCAGCTCCATCAGTTCCCCGGCAAGCCTGGATTGAACGACCGGTTCTCGTCTTAATCTCGCTGCTGCCGAGTCTCGACGGAATCCACGCAAGGCGCGCTCCCGAAAAAAAATGTCGAGCGCGGAGCGATCGCGAGCGCACTAAGAGGCGCAAACCCCCGCGGATTTGGCTTAAAACCGCCGCTACTGATAAGGTAACCTGGCTTTGTTACAGCTAGATGACACATATTGATTTTTTTCCACAATAGGCGCAACTTCTCCGCAAGGATGGATGATGGAGGCGACAAATGCGCACAAATATTCTGCTGGCCACGATGGCACTTTCAATTCCCGCCATCGCCAACGCGCAGGCGACGTTCGACGAGACTAGGCTCAACGTCGCCTACCCGGCTCTCGCTGCCGGCCAGAATCGCGATGCTATCGCGCAAATCCTGGCTGACAAGAGCTTGGACGCCGAAGACCCGTCGCGGCTCATCAATCTCGGCAGTGCCTATGCGCGTATCGGGCGCGCCGATCTTGCCGAACAGATGTTTCGCGCGGCGATCGAGAGCGACATTCGGTACGACCTCGAACTCGCCGACGGCACGGTGATGGATTCGCGCGCAGCGGCGAAGCTGGCGCTTTCGGGCCTTAGTAAGGTTTACGCCGCGCGTTAGCCGCGTCGGCCTCAAACGTTCTTGACTTGTTCCACGCGAAGTTTTATGGTGGTCCATCCTCAGAGCATTTACCGCTGCCTGATAAAATTTAGCAGTTTTGCGTTGAAAAATGTGCTGACCCACTGAACTTACTGAACTTCCGCGCCACCGCGACACGCTTTGTGCAACGCTCGTAGTTGTCATTTAACCGCAACAAAGCCGTCATTTGGCTGTCATAGCCCGCACCTAGACGCACCTCGCAAGGGGGCGTCGGACCGGTGCCGATTCGCTGAGAACACTGCCCCCGGAATCGATTTCGTCGAACCCGAAAGGTGCAGTGCAATGGCAAGCCATCCGCGTTTTTCCGCCCTCATGCTGGTGACCTCGTCGCTCGCGCTCGCTGCGTGCGGCGCTGACGACATTGCCTCTCCGGGGACCGGCGGCGACGTCATCATCAACAATCCGGCGCCGCCTCCGCCGCCCCCGCCGACGCCCCCGGCCGGACCGGTGCTCGCGACCCCCGCCGGCGGCTGCCCGACGATCGCCGACGCGCAGGGTCTCACGGACAGCGGCACCATCACCGGCCCGACCGGCACTTACCGCGTCTGCACGCTTCCCGCCCGCCTGAACACGAGCAGCACGCTGCCGCGTGTCGCCGGCCTGCTTTACCGTCTGGGCGGTCGCGTCGACGTTGGCACCGATCAGGGCCCGACCGAAGAGGCTGGCGATGCCGCTGACGTCGTGCTGACGATCGAGCCCGGCGTCGTCGTGTTCGGCGGCACCGGCGTTTCCTGGTTGCACATCAACCGCGGCAACCGCATCAACGCCGTCGGCACCGCGGCACGCCCGATCATATTCACGAGCCGCGACAATATCCTCGGGCTCAACACCGATTCCTCGATCGGCCAGTGGGGCGGCGTCGTGCTTTCGGGCCGCGCCCCGGTGACCGATTGCGCCGCACCTGCCGCGACGCCGGGCACCATCGCCTGCGAACGCCAGGTCGAAGGCGCGGTCGATCCCGCGCTCTATGGCGGTGCGACCGCGAACGACAATAGCGGCCGCATCAGCTTCATGCAGATCCGCTATTCTGGCTTCGTGCTCTCGGGCAACAGCGAGCTTCAGGCGCTGACCACGGGCGGCACGGGCTCCGCCACCGTGCTCGATCACATTCAGGCGCATAACAGCTCGGACGATGGCGCAGAGTTCTTCGGCGGCAATGTCAATATGAAGTACTTCATCTCGACCGGCGCCGACGATGACAATCTCGATACCGACGTCGGAACCAAGGCGAACTTCCAATATGTCATCGCCATCCAGCGCCCCGGCGCCGGAGACTCGATGATCGAGGCCGATTCGGACAACGCCAATGACGGCAACACCCCGCGGCAGAATACGCGGCTGGCCAACTTCACCTTCATCCAGCGCGCCAATATCGGAAACCAGACCGCGATCCTGCTTCGTGGCGGCACCGATTACACGCTCGTCAACGGCGTGATCGTCAGCCCCAACACCAGCTGCCTGAGGATCAGCCGTCCGCAGACCGCCTCGGGCACCGCCGATCCCGCGATCGACGAGGCCGGTGCGCCGGTGGTCCGCTCAGTCGTCGCGCAGTGCCCGGCGAACGCGTTTGTCGGCCTCAATGGCGTTACCGACGCCCAGGTCTCGGCGATCTTCGGATCGGGCAGCAACAACAATAACAGCGCCTTCACGCCGACATTGACCTCGCTGTTCATCAACGGCGCCAGTGAAGCGGCGGTTCCTGCGTTCAACGCCAGCACGCTCTCGAGCTTCTTCGACGCGACGACCTATATCGGCGCCGTCCGCGACGCGATGGACACCTGGTATCAGGGCTGGACCTGCAACAGCGGCACCGCGAACTTCGGCACCGGCAATTCGGGTGATTGCAGTTCGGTTCCGACAATCTAGCCGAGACGCGCGCTTTGGGGGCGGGGCTCGGTGCAATGCCGGATCCCGCCCTTTCCATAGGTTTTTGAGGGGTTTCGAAATGTCGAAACGGTTGGCGGTTGCAAGCCTGTTGCTGCTCACATCCGCGCTCGTCGCGCCGGCCGTCGCGGTGGCGCAGCCCGCCCAGGATACGCCCGCGCCTCCGACTTCGGAGGAACCGGCGAGTGCCGAAGCGGGCGGCGACGCGTCGGTTGCCGATACGGCGGCGGGACCGGCGGAGGAAGTCGTCGAGGAGACCGAAGTTTCGATCCCGGGCGGTCCGTTGCCTGGAGAGATCGTCGTTACCGGCCGCCGCAGCTCGAACATCGCGCAGACCGCGCCGCAGGTGCTCTCGGTTTTGTCGAGCGCCGATATCGCGCGAACGGGTGAGGGCGATATTGCCGGCGCGCTCAGCCGCGTGACCGGTTTGAGCGTGGTCGGCAACGGCTTCGTCTATGTGCGCGGTCTCGGCGATCGTTATTCGCTCGCGCTGCTCAACGGCTCGCCTTTGTCGAGCCCGGAGCCCCTCCGCCGCGTCGTTCCGCTCGATCTCTTTCCCACCAGCATCGTCGCCTCGTCGCTGGTGCAGAAGACCTACTCGGCAAACTTCCCGGGGGAATTTGGCGGCGGCGTCATCAACCTCACCACCAAGGCGATTCCCACCGAGAGCTTTCTCACCGTCGGCGGCTCGATTTCGGGCGATAGCGAGACCACGGCAAAACTCGGTTACACTTATTTCGGCAGCGGATCGGATTTCACCGGGTTTGACAATGGCAATCGCGACCGCCCGCCGGCGCTCAATGCCTATTTCCGCAGCGGTGAGCGGATCAGCGCGGGCAATGTCGACACGCAGGCGATCGCTGCGCAACTGTTCAACGGCAAGAACGCGGTCATCCAGCGCAACAACGACATTCCCGCCAACGCGTCGTTCAGCGTCTCGGGCGGGACGTCGTTCGAAGCGAGCGACGATTTGACAATCGGCGTGATCGCGACGGCCGGCTACAGCAACAAATGGCGCACCCGCGATACGACGCAGCAAACCGCATCGACCGTCGATCTGTCGCAAAAGGAACTCGATTTCCAGCGCGTCATCACCGACAACCGGATTGTCGTGAACGGCCTGCTCGGCATCGGCGCGGAATGGGGCGACAACAAATTCCGGCTGACCAATCTTTATATCCGCGACACGCTCAAGCAGGCGCGGCTCGGGATCGGTACGCGCGCCGCGACCTCGCCGACTGCGACGCTGCTCCAGCAGAACACGCTCTGGTTCGAACGCCAGCTGTTCGACACGCACTTCGTGGCCGAGCTGAAGCTCGAAAACGATTTCAGCATGGATATCCGCGGCGGCTACGCCAACGCCCGCCGTGAAGCTCCCGATGAGTTCGGCTTCGAATATTTCCGCAGCAACATCGCAACCGATCCGTTCGGCAATTTCTTCATCAACCGTTTGAATAACGGCCAGCAGGGTAACGCGACGGCCAGCTTCTCCGATCTCAACGAGAATCTCTGGTCGGCGAGCACCGATCTGTCGTGGAAAGGCATTGACGATGTCACGCTTACCGCGGGCTACGCCTTTACCGACACCAAGCGCTTTACCGAACGTCGCGATTTCCTGATCACCGCGCCGAACACGCTTCCGCTTGGAGTTTCGCTGTTCAGGCCCGATCTTCTGCTCGCCCCGAACATCATCGATGCGTTCGACATCGGCCTGATCGACACCAATGAAGCCAATCCGGTCTTCAGGGCCCAGTTGCGCAATCATGCCGGCTATTTCCAGGTGCAGGCCGAACTGGCGGATGGGCTCAGCCTCAACGCTGGGGTGCGCTACGAAACCGCCAAGCAGACCGTGGTGCCTGTGCAGGTCTTCAACGTGCCGACCGCTTCGCTCGCCGGAACCAATCTCGACCGCGATTATTGGCTGCCGTCCGCGACGCTGACCTGGGAATTCGCGGACCGCATGCAGTTGCGCTTCAACGCCTCGAAGACGATCGCGCGGCCGCAGTTCCGCGAGCTGATCTTCCAGCTTTTCTTCGATCCCGACACCAATCGCCAGTTCCGCGGCAACCCGTTGCTCACCGACAGCCAGCTCTACAACGCCGAGGCGCGTTACGAATGGTATTTCGACCGCGACCAGCGCCTGTCGCTCGCGGGCTTCTACAAGAAGATCGACAATCCGATCGAAACCTTTTCGAGCTTCAGCGACAATAACGTCGTCACCAGCTTCGCCAATGCGCCCGAGGCGACGCTCTACGGCGGCGAGATCGAACTGCAGAAATATTTCGATCTGAGCGGCGTTGCTGATGGTGACTTCTGGGCGTCACGCCGCGCGGTCGTGATCGCCAACTATACCTACACGACTTCGAACCTGAAGGTCGGTGCCGATGATCCCGTCGCGGTATTTGCTTCGGCCTCGACCAACGCCACCGATTTCTTTCGTGATGGAACGCCATTGACTGGCCAATCGGATCACCTGCTCAATCTCCAATTGGGTCTCGAAGATCAGGACAGGCTATCGCAGCAGACGATCTTGCTGACCTATGCCAGCAAGCGCGTCACGACGCGCGGCGCCTCGTTGCAACCCGATGTCATCGAAAAGCCGGGCGTAAAGCTCGATTTTGTCGCGCGCGAAGAGTTGAACATCGCTGGCGTCGAGATGGAAATGAGCTTTGAGGCGCGGAACCTGCTTCGCACCAAATATCGCGAGTTCCAGCAGGCGGGTCAGAACAGGGTGTTCTTCAACCGCTACGATGTCGGAGCGACCTTTGAACTTGGGCTGAGCGTAAAATTCTAGCGGGGTGCGCGGCGCCGTGGTGTGCGGCATTCAAGGCCCTGCTCGAACGCCCAACGGACGATCTGCCAAAGCGAGATTCCGGGTTTGGTGCTGGCGTGGATTGACATGCCGGTTCCTTTGAAACGTCGATAAACGCCCTTAGGCAGCAGGCGTTTCATCTCCGTGACCGATATGTTGCGGTTCGATGAAGTCTTGGCGGCTGGAAATATGCGCCTGGATGACGCAAGGCGCTTTGCAGTGTTCGCGTTCAAGGGTGAGGCATGAGCCGCAAATTCTTCGGCACTGACGGTATAAGGGGGCGCACCAACGCCGGCGCGATGACGGCAGCGATGGCGATGCGCGTGGGGCAGGCCGCAGGCGCGCATTTCGTTCGCGGCGCGCACAAGCACCGTGTCGTCATCGGAAAAGATACGCGGCTTTCAGGCTATATGATCGAAAACGCGCTGGTATCGGGCTTCACCAGCGTCGGAATGGACGTCGTCCAGGTCGGGCCGATGCCGACGCCTGCGGTCGCGATGCTGGTGCGGTCGATGCGCGCCGATCTGGGCGTGATGATCTCGGCCAGCCACAACCCTTATTTCGACAACGGCATCAAGCTGTTCGGCCCCGATGGCTACAAGCTTTCGGACGCCGATGAAGCCGCGATCGAAGTGTTGATGGCTCAGGAACCCGTGCTGGCGCCGTCCGAAATGATCGGGCGCGCGCGCCGCGTCGAGGATGCGCGCGGGCGCTACATTCACTTTGCCAAAGCGTGCTTCCCTGAGGACTTGCGGCTCGACGGGCTCAAGGTCGTGGTCGATTGCGCGCATGGCGCTGCTTACCAGGTCGCTCCGTCGGCCTTATGGGAATTGGGCGCGGAGATCGTCGCCATCGGGGTAACGCCCGACGGCACCAACATTAACGACCGGTGCGGATCGACCCATCCCGCTCTGCTTCAGGAAAGCGTCGTGGCGAGCGGTGCCGATATCGGCATCGCTCTCGATGGCGACGCGGACCGGCTGATCATCGTCGATGAGACAGGCGCGGTCGTCGACGGCGATCAGATCATGGCGCTGATCGGGCAGAGCTGGGCAGCCGCCGGGACGTTGACCGGTGGCGGCATCGTCGCGACGGTCATGTCCAATCTGGGGCTCGAACGCTTCCTTGGCGGTATCGGCCTCGATCTCAAGCGCACTGCGGTGGGAGATCGCTATGTGCTCGAAGCGATGCGGAGCGGTGGTTTCAACGTGGGCGGCGAGCAATCGGGCCATATCATTCTGGCCGATTACGGCACCACGGGCGACGGACTGGTCGCAGGGCTTCAGGTTCTTGCCGAACTCGTTCGCCAGAACCGGCCTGCTAGCGAGCTGCTGCATCTCTTCGATCCGGTTCCGCAATTGCTCAAGAACGTCCGCTTCTCGGGCGGAAAACCGCTCGAGGCCGAGCGCGTCAAGCATGTCATCGCCGCGTCCGAAGCCGAACTCAATGGAAAGGGCCGCTTGGTCATTCGCGCTTCGGGGACCGAACCCGTAATCCGCGTCATGGCCGAAGGCGATGATGCCTCTCAGGTCGAGCGGGTGGTGGACAGCATCTGCGATGCCGTGCGGGAGGCTGCTGCCTGATGCTCGAAATGCGGCCCGATTGCGAACAATGCGGCGTCGATCTGCGCGCCGATCTGTCGGGTGCGTTCATCTGTTCGTTCGAATGCACTTTCTGCGCCGAATGCGCCGACGCGCTCGATGATGTCTGCCCGAATTGCGGTGGCATGCTCACCGATCGGCCGACGCGGGCGAAGGCAATGCTCGAAAACTTTCCGGCGTCGCAAGTTCGCTCTTTCAAAGGCTGAGGCGTGGCGACGGCGCGCATTCTTGTCATCGCGGGGTCTGACTCGGGCGGCGGCGCGGGCATTCAGGCCGATATCAAGACGATCACGATGCTCGGCGGACATGCGATGACCGCGATCACCGCGATCACCGCGCAGAACACCTTCGGGGTCGATGCGGTTCTCGCGATCCCGAGCGACATGGTGATCGCGCAGATCGACGCCTGCCTGAGCGATATCGGCGCGGACGCGATCAAGATCGGGATGATCGGGTCTGCGGAAACGGCGCGCGCGATCGCCGATCGGCTGGCAAGCGAGACGATGCCGGTGGTGTTCGATCCCGTAATGGTCGCGACCAGCGGGTCTTCGCTCGCCGATGCCAACACGATCGCTGGCTTCGTGCCGCTGATCGCGCGTGCGACGGTGGTGACACCCAATCTGCCGGAACTCGCGGCACTTGGCGGCATCGACGCGCTCCTGGCGCAGGACTGCGCGGTGCTCGAAAAAGGCGGGCATGGCGATGGAGGTATGGTCACCGACCGGCTTTACGAACATGGCGAACTGATCGCCGAGTGGAGCGCGCCGCGGATCGAGACGGAGAGCACTCACGGCACCGGCTGCACATTGGCCAGCGCGGTCGCGACCGGTCTTGCACAGGGGCTACCGCTCGAAGCTGCCGCCGGGCGCGCGCGCGATTTTGTCCGGCTGGCGCTTCACAACGCACCGGGGCTAGGCGGTGGGCACGGTCCGATGGGGCAGCAGGCTGTGCGCAACGACGGCTTGTTTACCGGCCCTGCGCTCAACCAGATTACGCTTGGCACGCGCGATTATTCGGCGTCGGTGAAATTCTACGCGCTGCTCGGGCTGCGGCAGATCGTCGACAGTCCGGATAATGGCTATGCCCGCTTCGAGGCGGCGAACGGCGCGACGCTCTCGGTGCATGTCAACGAACCCGGAAGCGGTGCAATGGTCTATCTTGAATCGGGCGCGCTCGATGGCTGGTGCGCTTATCTCGCACGCAAGGGCGTCGCCATCGACCAGTGGCCGCGCGATGAGGATTGGGGCTGGCGCGAAGCACGCCTCAAGGATCCGGCCGGCAACGCCCTCTGCCTCTATCAGGCCGGCGAATATCGCCGGTTCCCGCCGTGGCGTCTGCCATGATTGCAGGAGTTGACGAGGCGGGGCGCGGACCTTTGGCGGGGCCTGTGGTGGCGGCAGCGGTGGTGCTGTGCAAGCCGCGCCCGTCAGGGCTTGCCGATTCCAAGCAGCTATCGGCCAAGCGCCGGGCGGAGCTCGATATCGTCATCAAACGCCGCTGCCGCTGGGGAGTCGGCATTGCCGATGTCGATGATATCGAGCGCCTCAACATCTTCGGCGCGACGATGCTGGCGATGACGCGCGCGGTCGAGGCGCTGTGTGCGACCATCGATTGCGAAATCGAAGAGGTGCTGGTCGACGGCAATCTAACTCCGCGCGGCCGCGTTGCAGGCTGGCGTTGGCAGGCGCGCCCGATCGTCGGCGGCGATGCGATCGAGCCTTGCATCTCGGCGGCGAGCATCATCGCCAAGGTTCATCGCGACGCGATCATGGTCGAAGCCGATTCGCGGCATCCCGGCTATAGCTGGGCGTCGAACAAGGGCTACGCCTGCCGCCGCCACCTCGCCGCTCTGCGCGAATTGGGGCCGTCGCCGCTGCACCGCAAAGGGTTTGCGCCGATCGCGCAGCACTTTCTCGATCTGTGAGTCAAACGCGCAACACGCCAGCCCTTGCGTTCGCGAAAGCCCCGAATTCGTAGATGTCGTGGGCACCGCCTTTCGTTCTGAAATCTTAATCCTTTCGTTAACCAATTTCCGTAACCACCTCGCTTGACGGCGAAACCCGTCTGACTCACCCATTGCACGAAAGGCCGGGGGGAACGACGAATGGGGGTGTTGGAACGCGTCCGGATTGCGGACGAAAGCGCGGCTGAACTGCCGCTCAACCGCATTCTCCAAGGCGATTGCGTCGAGGCGATGCGAGGACTGCCTGACGCGTGCGTCGATCTCGTCTTCGCTGATCCGCCTTACAATCTTCAGCTCGGCGGCGACCTGTTTCGGCCCGAGGGCGGACGCGTCGATGCGGTCGATAATGATTGGGACAAGTTCGACAGCCTCGGCGCCTACGATGCCTTCAGCCGCGCTTGGCTTGCCGAGGCGCGGCGTATTCTCAAGCCCAACGGCTCGCTTTGGGTGATCGGCAGCTATCACAATATCTTCCGCGTCGGCGCGGCGCTGCAGGACCAGGGCTTCTGGATCCTCAACGACATCATCTGGCGCAAGGCCAACCCGATGCCCAACTTTCGCGGGACACGCTTCACCAACGCGCACGAGACGTTGATTTGGGCCTCGTTGGGCGAGAAGGCCAAATACACCTTCAACTATCGGGCGATGAAGACGCTCAACGATGAGCTGCAGATGCGCTCCGACTGGTCGTTCCCGATCTGCGGCGGGCCCGAGCGCATCAAGCGCGACGGCCACAAGGCGCACCCCACACAGAAGCCCGAAGCACTGCTCTACCGCATCCTGCTTGCGAGCAGCCGCCCGGGCGATGTCGTGCTCGATCCTTTTTTCGGTACGGGGACCACCGGCGCGGTCGCGAAGCGGCTCGGGCGCAACTGGATCGGCATCGAACGCGAGACCGACTATATTGCAGTCGCCGAACAGCGGATCGAGGATGCGCTGCCGCTCGACGAGTCGGCGTTGAAGACGATGCAGGCCGATACCGCCGCGCCGCGCGTGGCATTCGGGACCTTGGTCGAGAATGGCTATCTTCGCCCCGGCAACACGGTGTGGGACGCCAAGCGCCGCTGGTCGGCAACGATCCGTGCCGACGGCTCGCTGATCTGCAATGCCGCGAGCGGATCGATCCACAAGGTCGGCGCCGCCGTGCAAGGCGCGCCGAGCTGCAACGGCTGGACTTTCTGGCACTTCCAGGATGTCGATACGCTCAAGCCGGTCGATGAACTGCGGAAGCTGTACCTGTTGGCGACGCAGCCTTGATCGAGGTCTCGGCGAGCGCTCGCCTCTATCTCCGTCCAACCGCTTTCATCGATGCTCCGTTTGGATTTGACGGGCAGTTCCGGAGGCTCGCCGGAGGGATGCAGTTCTTCTCGGCATGGGAGCTTATCGCTGTTGAGGGCGGCAAGCGCGCCGGGCAGTGGCTGATACCGATTGATCGCGAAGAGGAAGCGATCGATGCGCTGACGCCTGAGCAGGCCGATGCCGTCCGCAAAACGATCGGCCGGGTTAGCCAACCGCGGCCCATTCTCACCCTTGGCGAGCGCACAGTTCGGCTCGATCAGCCGCAGGTGATGGCGATCCTCAACATGACGCCCGACAGCTTTTCGGGCGGCAGCACCGCGCTCGGCGACCACCAAGCGGCGGCGGCGATCGCGATTGAGATGGCGGGGCAGGGGGCTGCGATCATCGATATCGGCGGCGAATCCCCCCGCCCCGGCGCGACGACGATCTGGGAGGAGGATGAGAAGGCGCGCGTCATTCCGCTCATCTGCCAGCTGGCCAATTCGGGGGTCGCGCTCTCGCTCGACACCAGGAAGGCCGCAGTAATGGAGGCGGGCCTCGCCGAGGGCGCGCACATGATCAACGACGTCTCGGCGCTGCTGTTCGACGACCGCGCGCTCGGCGTTGTCGCGGCGTCGCACGCGCCGGTGGTGCTGATGCACTTCCCGGGCAGCCCTCAGGATCCGCACAAGCATGATGGCTATGCCGACCCGCTGATCGAGGTTTACGACTGGCTCGAAGCCCGCATCGCAGCGGTCGAGGCAGCGGGCATTCCGCGCGCGCGTATCATTGCCGATCCGGGCATCGGCTTCGGCAAGACAGTCCAGGCCAATCTCGCGATCCTCAACGGGCTGTCGCTCTTTCACGGCCTCGGCGTTCCCATCCTGCTCGGCGCGAGCCGCAAGCGGTTGATCGGCGCGCTTTCGAACGAGGCTCCCGCCGACAAACGCCTTGGCGGCAGCCTGAGCATAGCCCTCAAGGCGGCGGAGCAGGGCGTCCAGCTGATCCGCGTTCACGACGTTCCCGAAACCGTCCAGGCGCTTCACATCTGGCGCGGGATGCGCGATGCAGCACTCAGCCCCGGCTGAGGAGAGCGCCGTTGCCCTATCTGATCGCCTATATCGCCACCGGCATCGCCTTCGCGGCGATCGATGCGGTCTGGCTCCGATCCATGGCGGAGCGGCTCTATAGGCCCGAGATCGGGGCGCTGATGGCGGACAATTTCCGGCTCGGCCCGGCGATCGTCTTCTATCTGCTTTACATCGGCGGCATCCTCTATTTCGCGGTGCTGCCCGCGCTGCAATCGGGCGGCTGGCAGAGGGCGCTGGTGAGCGGCGCGGTGCTGGGCTTCCTTTGTTACATGACCTATGACCTCACCAATTTCGCGACGCTCAAGGTGTGGAGCGTCAAGGTGACGATCCTCGACATCATCTGGGGCAGTGTGTTGACGGGCGCGTCGGCCGCGATCGGCACTGCCGTCACCCAGGCAGTCGCATCCAAGTGACCGCGTTCGACGACTGGCGCGCGCGATCGCCTTATTATGACGAAACGCATGAGGCGCTGGCGCAGTCGGTCCGCGCCTTCGTGGCCCGCGAGGTGGCGCCCCATATCGACCGCTGGGAGGAAGAGGGCGAGCTTCCGCGCGAACTCCACAGGAAGGCGGCGGAAGCGGGCATAATCGGCCTGCGCTACCCCGAGGAATTTGGCGGGCACAGCGAAGGCTTCGACATCTTCCACGGTCTCGTCCAGACCGAGGAGCTTGCGGCGGTCGGCGCGGGCGGGCTTGGCGCGAGCCTGATGACGCACGGCATCGGCCTGCCGCCGATTCTCGCCACCGGCAGCGAAGAAATGAAGCGCCGCGTCGCCCCGCCGGTATTGGCCGGCGAGAAGATCATCGCACTTGGCATTACCGAACCTTCGGGCGGCTCCGACGTCGCGCAGCTCAAAACGAAGGCCGTCCGCCAAGGCGATCGCTACATCGTCAACGGCAGCAAGATGTTCATCACCAGCGGGATGCGCGCCGATTGGCTGACCTGCGCGGTCCGCACCGGCGGGGAGGGCGCGGGCGGCGTCTCGCTGCTGCTGATCGACATGGACAGCCCGGGCGTTACGCGCACGCGGCTCGACAAGATGGGCTGGCGCTGTTCGGATACCGCGGCAATCTATCTCGAGGATGTCGAGGTGCCCGCCGAAAACCTGATCGGCACCGAGAATCAGGGCTTCGTCGCGATCATGCGCAACTTCAACAGCGAGCGGCTGGGCATGGCGATGGGCTGCTGCGCCTTCGCCCGCGTCTGCATGGCCGAGGCGGCGGAATGGGCGCAGAACCGGGAGACGTTCGGCAAGCCGCTCGTTCAGCACCAATCGATCCGCATCAAGCTCGCCGACATGGAACGGCAAATCGAAGCGACGCAGGCCTGGGTCGATCTCTGCGCCTGGCAGGTCGCGAATGGCCGCGACCGCCCCGCCGACTTCGCAATGCTCAAGGTGCAGGCGACACGGATGCTCGAGAGCGTGGCGCGCGAGGCCGCGCAGGTGCTCGGCGGCGCGAGCTATATCCGCGGCAGCAAGATCGAACGCATCTACCGCGAAGTCCGCGTCAACGCGATCGGCGGCGGCAGCGAGGAAATCATGCTCGATCTGGCGGGGCGCCAGCTATTCGGGGGAAAGCGCTAAGGTTAGTAAGGTTAGTGGGTCGAGGCGATTTCGAACGCAAAATTGCCGAAAATCGGGTAATGAATCTCCTTACCGTTCGGGCCGTCTCACGAGCGCTTCAAGCGGGCGCGGGGCCATATGCGTTGTCGGTCGAACAAATCCGACCATTGACTAACTAGAACATAAGTCGAACGAGAAGTCAAGCTGCTTTCGCTTGACCGAACCACAAAAGCGATCGCGCAAGGCATATCGGCGTCGCAAACGGTTGAGAGAAGGCACAGTCTTTTCCTCCTCATTCATTGGAGAAACGGCACCGTGCCCGTTTTTTTCGCTATGCGCCGGTGCCGCGTGACACCACAGCCCCGGCGAAATCTCCGTCTCGTTAAAACCTGAACCGCGCCGAGCCACCGTAGGTCTTGGGCTGGCTCGGATAGCCGCTGAGCGTGCCCGCCTGGGCGACGCCCGGGAAGATCGTGCCGACGAACCTTGGCTCGGTCAGGTTGCGGCCCCAGATCGAAAGCTCGAGCCCGTTCGACATCTTGAACGCGATCGAGGCGTTCAGCGATTCGGGCTCTGCTTTGAAATTCAGCCCCTGCGCGACCTGGAACGCGCTCGAGAGCGAATAATCGGTGTGGAAGATCAGCGCATTCTC
>CBDUBW010000028.1:0-18002 GCA_965365485.1 uncultured Aquisediminimonas sp. | reverse complement strand
CTTTCACGGCTGAAACACGGGTTCGATTCCCGTAGGGATCACCAAGGTCCAGAAAAAGCGCCGGGGGCGCTTTTTGGGCATTGGTGACGGCGCGCAAGTGCCGCAGGGTTGCCGGGCTCTTCCCGCCAACCAACGCACATCTGAGGAACATTGGGCCCAAGCCGCCGTTTCCATGGTCATTCCTTGAAAGGAGCGACCAATGGATCACAGTCACGACGTTAGTGTGCTGAATAGCCTCATCGCGACCACGGTCGATAGCGTCGACGGGTATCGCACTGCGGCTGCCGATAGCGAAAGCGAACGGTTTCGCAGCATCTTCACCGACCGCGCGAATGAACGCGAGGATCTGATCCTCGACATGCAAACGCGGGTTCGCGAGCTGGGCGGCGAGCCCGAGGATGAGGGGACCGCGCTTGCCAGCGCGCACCGCGTATTCCTCAATCTCCGCGATGCCGTCACGGGATCTGACGATGCTGCGATCGTTGCCGAAGTCGAGCGCGGCGAGGATTACATCAAGAGCAAGTTCGAGACCGCGCTCGCGGACGAAAAGCTCACAGGCGAAACGCGCGACGTAGTGCGTGAGTGCTTCGCCTCTGTGCGCCAGGGACACGATCAGATGAGCAGCCTCAAGCATGCCCTCGAAGGCAATTCCGCCACATAGAAGTCACTTTGGAGTAAGCGTCATGACCATCATTTATATTATCATCGTCGGCGGCGTTCTTGGCTGGATTGCCAGCATGTTGATGCGCACGGACGCCCAGCAAGGCGTGTTTCTGAACATCGTAGTCGGTATCATCGGCGCGTTGCTTGCCGGGTTCCTGCTTTCGCCGCTGATCGGCGGACGTCCGATCACCGACGGCGTCTTCTCGATCCAGTCGATCCTCGTCTCGCTGCTCGGCGCCGTGATCCTGCTGGCGATCGTCAACCTCGTTCGTCGCGGGCGCGTGCGATAATGTTCAGGCCAGAGCCTGCGAACGACGTACAGAGCCCGGCTTCGGCCGGGCTCGCTTCTTCGGGCGCAGTCGATCATCCGCTCGCAGAGGAGTTTCGCCAGTTCGTGCGCGAAACAACGTTTCCGTGCGTCGGTGCTAAATCGGCGCTGGCGACCGACGGCATGTTCTTCATCATCGCTTCGGACATCGGCTCGACCTGGGACGATCTTCACATCCACCACCAGATCGCGCGCTTTGTCAAACTCGCGCAATGGGCCCCGGATATTTTCAAGAGCTGCGTGCTCCTCTTCGAAAAGCCCGTCCTGTTGGACGAAAGCGCGTTCGAGCAGGCGCTCTGGCGCAGACTTCAATCGCTCAGCGACAAGGACGGCTGGCTCGGTTTCGCGCAGGACGAGAAGACTTCGACCGATCCCGACAATGCCGATTTCGCGCTGAGCTTCGCCGGTGAGAGCTTCTTCGCGGTCGGGCTCCACCCTGGCGCGAGCCGCCCAGCGCGCCGCTTCCGCACTCCTGCGATTGTCTTTAATCTGCATAAGCAGTTCCGCAAGCTTCGCGCCGAAGGCCGCTACGAGAAGATGCGCGCGACCATCCTTTCGCGCGATGAAAAGCTCGCGGGCTCAGTCAATCCGATGGTTGCGCGACACGGCGAGATTTCCGAAGCGCGGCAGTATAGCGGGCGCGAAGTCGATGACGGCTGGCGTTGCCCGTTTCACCGCAACGCCACTCCGGCTGCGATCGACGATGCCGCTTGAAATCGCGCCTAAGGGCGGGGTGGCGTTCGAACTTCGTGCAGGTCAGCAACTCACGGTCACCGATCCTTGCGGCGAGCAGGTCAGCGACTTGCTTGCATTCTCGCGCGAAGATATCCGCGAAGTCATTTCTAGCGGTCGAACGATCGATTATGCCAACACGCTCTATTTGACGACCGGGCATAGCCTCTATTCGAACCGCAGCCAGCCGATGCTCGAAATCGTCGCCGACGACGTTGGACGTCACGACTTTACGCTGACGCCCTGTTCACGCGACACTTTCCGGATCATCTATGGCGAACAACATCCCGGCGGCGGCTGCTTCGAGAATTTCGTTCGTACATTGGCAGAATACGGCATTGCCGCCGACGATATTCCCGTCGCGTTCAACTGCTTCATGAACGTCGAATATAATAATGCCACTGGTGAGATGCGCGTGCTGCCACCGCTCAGCCGCGCAGGCCAATCGATCCGGTTCCGCGCGGCGATGGATCTCATCGTCGCGCTGACCGCGTGCTCCGCGCTGCAGTCGAACAACGGATCATTCAAGCCGATTGAATATTCGATCGACTGATCAGGCCGCCATGTCCTGCGCCGCTGCTCGTTCGCGGTGGAACATCAGCACCTGCGAAATCGTCGCAGTCAGCGTTTCCGCCTCGAACGGCTTGGTGATCAGATAAGTCGGCTCCTGCCGCTCCCCGGTCAGCAGGCGTTCCGGGAAAGCCGTCACGAAGATCACCGGCACATCGATCTCCGCGAGAATATCACTCACCGCATCGATGCCACTCGATCCGTCAGCCAGGCTGATATCGGCGAGCACCAGCTCGGGCGACTCACGCTTGGCCATCGCAACCGCTTCATCGCGCGTTCGCGAGATACCGACGACATTATGTCCCATGCCGGTGACAATCGCCTTGATGTGCATCGCGATGATTGCCTCATCTTCGATAATCATCACTTCGGAGGAAAGTTGTGCCGCGATCGTGGTGCGCGCCGCCTCAAGATCATGTTCGATCTCTTCGGGCGAGGTGTTTAGGATCTGCCCGGCATCCTCGACGCTGAACCCCTCGACCGCCGTCAGCAGCAGCGACTGTCGCGAACGTCCGCTGAGCGCGGAGGTTGGCGCAAGCGGTGAACGATCAGCGAGATCGTCAAATTTCCAGAGATGGTGGAAGATGCGATAGAGTTCGAGCCGCGGCGGTTTGGCCTCGTCAAATTCGCCAGGCGATTCGAGCAATGCTTCGAGAATTTCGCGAACGGCAGCATCGCCGAGCGCTTGCGAGCCTGTGATCGCGCGCGCGTAGCGTCTCAGATAGGGCAATTCCGGGCCCAAAGCATCCCTGAGTTTCATTTGTCCTCCCACGTAGGCATCCCAAACCGTTAACGCCCTTCATTGTTCCCGCAAGACTGGAACTTTCGCGATGGCGATGCGTTCTCATTCATCCAAGAGGGGGCCGGCTCGACGGCAGGGGGCAGCGTGACAGCAAGCAATGATGGAACTCAAGCCCGGAGCGAGGCACCGTTCGACGGCTTTCAGAGCGATGCCAAGGAGGCGAAAGTGATTGTCGAGCACGGTGGGGCAAAGCGCGGCAAGGCCGCGACCGCGCTCGATCCGATCGCCGTAGCGCTACGGCGCCTGCATGACGATGTGGCCGCGGAGCCGATCCCGGATGATTTTATGAATTTGCTCGCGAGCATCGATCAAAAGCGTGAAGGCCGTCCTTCATGAATGACGCTACTGCCGTGCAACCCATAGCGGATCGTGATCAGGACGTCGCCCAACCCGTTGATGACAAAGCTTTCAAGGATCAGCTGGTCGCGATAATTCCCGCGCTGCGTGCCTTTGCGCGCGGATTGTGCGGTAATCGCGAAATGGCTGACGATATGGCGCAGGACGCGATGATGCGGGCCTGGGCCGCGCGCGCGAGCTATACGCCCGGAACCAATTTCCGCGCCTGGATCTTCATGATCCTGCGCAACAATTTCTACACTACGCTTCGCAAGAATTCGCGGATGGTCTCTTGGGATCCCGAAGTCGCCGAGCGCGTGCTCGTCGCCGGGCCAACCCAGCATGCCGGGATCGATGTCTCTGACGTCGCCAACGCACTGCAAAAGCTGCCAACGGAGCAGCGAGAGGTTCTCATGCTTATCGGCGCCAACGGCATGTCCTACGAAGAGGCGGCCGATGTGATGGGCTGCGCGATCGGCACGATTAAAAGCCGGCTCGCTCGCGGGCGCGTCGCACTTGCGAATTTGATCAACGGCCCTGCATCGCCGACCTCGGGAGCGCGTGAAGCGAGCGCACCGGATGCATTGAAGGCCAGCGACCCGGCGATGCTGGCCGTGACGGGCTGATACGCACTGTGTCGGCGGCGCGCAGGCTGACGCTCAATCAGGCGCTGATGCTTGCGGCGTTCATCGCGCTCTTGCCCATTGCTGCATTAAGCGTTGCGCAGGGCATCGCCGTCAGCAAATTCGCGCGCGATCTGATTGCTCAACGGCTGGTTGCCGGGGCTTTGTCCGCCGCTGCCGTGCAGCGCGATGAGATCAGCGCCGTTCGCAAAATGCTCTCCAGTTTCGCGGTCGATCCAGCGGTGCGCGGGGTGACGCCTGATTGCCAAGACTCGCTTGTTCGAGGAATCCGTATGCAACGCGCCGCGATCAACTTCGCGCGGGTTACGGCCGACAATGTGATTGCCTGCTCCGTGCTCCCGGTTCCGCCTGGGCAGCGTTACGCGCCCGAAGCGTTCTGGCGCGAAGGCGTGCGCACTCGCGAACTGACTTTCAGCCCTCCGCGTATCGGAAGCGTTTCGAAGCGCAATGTCATCGTCGCAATGCAGCCGCTAACCCGATCCGATGGCAGTTTCGATGGGGCGGTGACGGCGTCGATCGACGTCTCGTGGCTGGAGGCGGGACTACGATCGAGCAAGCTCTCAAACGAGAGCATCGCCGCGATCGTCGATGAATCGGGTAAGGTTCTGATCGCCAGCCGAAAGGATGCTCCGCAGCAAATAGACTTTGCTCGTTTGGCCGCAGGCTCCGGCAAGCTCAGGCTCCCCGACGGCTCGACTTGGCTCGCCGCATCCGCTCCGCTGTTCGACCGCGACCTGTTCGTCGTCTATGCAGAGCTTGAACGCCCCCTCCTCTCGCCTTTACGCGAACAGACGCGGACGGCGATCCTGCTGCCCATTCTCGCGCTGGTCCTGACCTGCATTGCCATCTACGCGGCGGTGAATCGCTTCGTGCTGCGATGGCTCAGAGCGCTCGGTCGTCTTGCCGATCGCTACAGTAAAGGCGATTACAGCCGCGACGACACACGCTTCATCAATGCGCCAGAGGAAATCGCGGCGCTCGGCAACGACATGGGCAATATGGCGCAGGCGATCGAGGCGCGAGATCAATCGCTGACCCAGTCCGCCACTGCAAATCGCGCCATGGCGCGAGAGGTCAATCACCGCGTGAAGAACAACCTTCAGATGGTGACCAGCCTGCTGGGGCTGCAATCCGCGCGGGTCGCCGACCCGGAGGCGCGCGGTGCGCTCGAACAGACCCGCATCCGCATGGAAGCGGTCGCGCTCATCCACCGCTTGCTGTACGAGCAAGGTGAAGCCAGCGATCGCGGCGTTGTCGATATGAAGCGGCTCGCATCCGACCTTTGCGCTCAGATCAGTAGCGGCCGTTCCCGGTCGACGCCGTCGCTGGAATGCCAATGCGATATGGGTGACGTGCCGGTCGATCGCGCGATCCCAATGACGCTGTTTGCGGTCGAGGCCATCACCAACGCCTTCAGGCATGCTTTTCCACCAGGGTCGAATGGCAAAGTTCGATTGCATATGACGGGAACCGCCGAAATTGGCAGCGTTACGATTTCCGACAATGGGCGAGGCGGGTTCGAGAAGGGCGGCCCCAGCACGCTGGGCTCCGATCTGATGGAGGCTTATGCCTCGCAACTAGGCGGCGCGATGAAGGTCGAAGATGCAGTCGGCAGTGGTGTGACGGTCTGCCTCAGTTTTCCAGCCAAAACCGCTGACGCTATCGAACCCGGCGAACGGTTCGTTCAAGCCTAATCGCTGGTTCCTGCCACATCTTCGATAGTATCTGCGACCTCTTCGCGCTTGGGCCGGGGAAGCAGGATCATGATAAAAATGAACAACGCCAACGCAAGGCAGATCGCATTGGGAACGATCAACGCGAAATCCCATTTGAGCACGCCGTAGGTCAACCAGCAGGTAAATCCGAACACCGTCAGCGCATACATCGCCGTCGAAAGGTCTTCGACATCGCGCGATTTGATGATGCGCCACGCCTGCGGTGCAAAACTCGCGGTCGACGCGATCGCCGCGAGGGTGCCAACAATGGTCGTAAAATTCATGGCGTCCAAGGTTCTGCCTTTTCCATGAAAAACGCCTCCGGCCCTTTGACCGGAGGCGTATCGTTTGCAGCAGTGCGTACTTCAATCAGCGCGGCGGGCCGGCGTAGCTGCCCGGTGGGTCCGACGCCGGAAAAGATTCATCGACTTGTTGATCGATGTCGTCCCAATCGTCACCGGGATCGTCGCGCATGGCATCGGGTCCGGCGGCGCGCGTCTGATCGAAATTATCGTCATAATCCTCGTCATGATGAAATGCGCTTCGCCCGCCACCATCATCGAGCGTTTCGCGATAGCGCTGCCAGGCGACAACGGCCGCGCCAATAACGGCAGCGGCGCCGATCGCGATCTGGCCAAGCGTCATTGCCGATGGCAGGTTTTGCGTGAATTCCGGGCGGCGCAAGCGACTGTTAAGCGTTTTGCGACGATCAGGCGCGGCCGCCTTCCGGCCTTGCCCGTTTGCGCGCGATGATGCGCCGCTGGCCTTCTTCGGCGCGGCTCGCTTCGCTGTCGTCGATGCGCTCGTACGGCCACGCCCGCTCTTTGTTTCTCCGGTCTTTTCAACCATTTCTTTCTCCTTCCACAGCCACAACGAAGCAAGCTGCGTTTCGGTTCCGGAAGAGTCCTCGCAGATTGTTTTCCCAGAGGAACTGGAACCGTTCGCCGGAACCGAAGGTTATCGAACGCTCTAAACGACAATGGCTGCAAAGGGAAAGACGATGTCCGACACGACGCCGCAGGAATTGAAGGACCGCTTTTGGAAGGAGATGGCGGGACGCGCCTTTGCTTTCACCGGTCTTCATTCGACGCCCAACGAAGATGTTCCCATGACCTTGCAGAAGGATGGCGACAACGAAGACGCGCTTTGGATCTTCACCACCAAGTCGGCGAGCATCGCCCCGGGTGGCCCGGCGCACGCTCGATATATCTCGAAGGGGCAGGACTTTTTCGCGCGCATCGACGGCACGCTCGTCGAGGAGCGCGACGAGGCGCTGATTGATCGGCTCTGGTCGCCGCAGATCGCTTCGTGGTACGATGGTGGCCGTAACGACCCTGATCTGCATGTCCTGCGTTTCGAACTTGCGAGCGCCGAGCTTTGGTCGGGCGAGATGGGTCCGCTCGAGTTCGCCAAGATGATGTTGGGCATGAACGTCAAGAAGGATAAGCAGGGCGATCACGCCACCGTCGCGGTGTGACGTCGCTCCGCTTCGTCGAAGGCGACGAGCCGGGTTACACGCGAAAGCGACAAGGCGACGGCTTCATCTACTTGACGGCGAGCGGCAAGCGCATCACGTCTGCCAAGCTCATCGAGCGGCTGAATGCGATCGCGCTGCCGCCGGCCTATGAGCAGGCCTGGTATGCGCGCGACCCCCACGCGCATCTCCAGGCTACCGGCATCGACGCGCGCGGACGCAAGCAATATCGCTATCATGCCGATTTCCGCAGCGGTCGCGAGGAGGAGAAATTCTCGCGCTGCGGCGATTTCGCAACGGCCCTTCCGCGAATCCGCAAGGCCGTTGAGCGCGATCTGGCGAAGCGGGGCATTGGAAAGGAACGCGTTGTCGCGGCGGTCGTCCGCATCCTCGATATGGGCAAGGTTCGTGTCGGCAATGTCGCTTATGCGCGCGAAAATAAGAGTTTCGGCGCGACGACCTTGCGCAATCGCCACGCCAAGGTCGCGCGTGACAAGGTTATGCTCGATTATGTCGGCAAGTCGGGGATCCGGCACCGGATTGGCATCGGGGATCGACGATTGGCGAATATCGTCAAGAAGTGTCAGGATTTGCCGGGCCAGACGCTCTTCCAATATGAAGGCGAAAACGGCGCGCTCCACCCGGTCAGCTCGGGCGATGTCAACGACTGGCTGCGCGACAATGGCGGCGATGGCTTCACCGCCAAGAACTTCAGAACCTGGGGCGCGAGCGCGACCGCCTATCGGATTCTATGCGAAGCGCAGGGCAAGACCAAACTCAAGCCGCTTCTGCTCGAAGTCTCGACCCGGCTCGGCAACACGCCTGCGGTCGCGCGAAAGAGCTACATTCACCCCGCGATCATCGAGGCTGTGCTCGACCCTCCCGAGCGCGAATGGAAACTGCCGCGCGCGACCAAATGGCTGAGCGCCGCCGAGCGCGGGTTGATCGACTTCCTTAGCGAGCAAGGGCAGCCTTCGCAGCGCTGAGATCGGCAACGAACTGGGTATATTCACGCGCCGCCATCTCCTTATCCTCGATCCTCAGCAGATAGCTGGGATGGATGGTGACGTGGCAGGTCGCACCGTCGGGTAGCGTTTGCGGGCGCCCGCGCGTCGATTTGATCGTCACCGCCTTGCCAAACAGGCTTCGTGCGGCGGTGGCGCCCAAAGCGACGACGATATCGGGCTTCACCATCGCGCGCTCCTGATCGATCCACCAGCGGCAGGCAGTGATCTCTCCGCTGTCCGGGCTCTGGTGCAGTCGCCGCTTGCCGCGTTGCTGAAATTTGAAATGCTTGACGGCATTGGTCACGTAAACACTTGAGCGCTCGATCCCCGCCTCTTCCAAAGCCCGGTCGAGCATCTGCCCGGCAGGCCCGACAAACGGATGTCCCGCCAGATCCTCCTTGTCGCCCGGCTGCTCGCCGACCAGCATCAGCCGCGCGTCGCCGGGGCCTTCGCCGAACACCGTCTGCGTCGCAGGCTCCCACAGCGGACAGCGTTTGCAACTCTTAGCTTCCTCACGGAGCGCGTCGAGCCCGGTCGCAGTCGGGGCAGCTGCGGCATCGGTCGCGATCATGCCGCGCTCGCGTTCCTGCGCGCCGGCGACGAGTTCGGGGATGAGAGCAGTCTCAGGCATGTTCTTCCAATATTTCTTCGGCATTTCCTTCAACATCGCGCCGATCTTGAGCCGCGCCGGATTGAAGGTCGACGCGTAATAGAGCTTCCACAGATCCTCGGTCGCGTCCTCGGCGGGCGCGTCGGCCTTGGCGGCGCCCGGGCCTTCAGCGAGCGTCTTTCCATCCCAATTGATAGAGACCTCGGGCGTCAGGATCGTCCAGCGCATATTTGCGAAGCGGCGCACGAAGAAGCCAGCATTGGCGCGGACGATGTGATGCTCAGGCTCGAACCAGGCGATGAAGCGCTTCTCGCCATCGCCCTCCTCGACTTCTCGAAAGCGCACGAAAGCGCGCATCTTGTGGATGTCGCGCCGCACCGCCTTCGCCAGCTCCTCGATGCGACGGATTAGTGGATCGGCCGCGTCATCGATACTTCCCGTGCGGTTCCGGATGCGGAGCAGCATCGTATAAAGCAGCGCGAAACGTTCGGGCTCGCTGTTGAGGATCGCGCTCTGCGCCAGCTCTATGAAGCGCCGCGGAACAGGAAAGGCAGCCCCGGCCTCGCTGATATCCGCAGGTTTTCCGGCAAACAGATCGGCGATCTCGCCGACATGCCAAACCACGTCTTCCGGGCGGACGCCGCGGTTGGCGAGGCTGCGCGCGGCGCGCCGCCAGCCATCGAAATCATCGGGAGCGGCAAGCGCGACCGAAATCAGCGTGTCGGTGGCCATGACATGCGCAACCGCATCAGGCCGCGAACAGTTCCAACTGCTCGTCACGCGGCGCAACAAGCGGGCGCAAATCCTGCGCATCGGCCAATTGCACCGGCTTCCAGTCCGCCGCGATAATGAAAGGCCGGACTTTTGCGATGGATACGGTCAGGCGCGCAACATCATCGAGCCGCATTCGTCGCGTACGCCGCGACAAAATCAGCCGATCGACCGCCTTCACCCCCAGTCCCGGCACCCTCAAAAGCATTTCGCGCGGGGCGCGATTGACGTCGACTGGAAAGGAGTCGCGAAACTTGAGCGCCCAGGCCAGCTTTGGATCGATGTCGAGCGCAAGCATTCCCTGATCGGTCGCGTCGACGACTTCGCGAGGCGCGAAACCATAAAAACGCATCAGCCAGTCGGATTGATAAAGACGGTGTTCGCGCATGAGCGGCGGCCGCTTGAGCGGCAGCACGGAGCTGGCATCCGGGATCGGTGAAAAGGCCGAATAATATACCCGGCGGAGCTTGAACTTGTCGTACAGCCCGCTTGCCCGCCCGACGATGTCGGCATCGGTCGCAGCGTCGGCGCCGACGATCATCTGCGTCGATTGGCCCGCGGGAGCGTAGCGCGGAGCGCTCCGATATTTTTTCTGCGCGTCCTTGGCGTCGAGGATCGACAATTTCACATCGCCCATCGCATTTTCGATACGCGGAGCTGATTTGTCAGGCGCGAGCCGCTCGAGCCCTGCCACGGTCGGCAATTCGATATTGATCGAAACACGGTCCGCATGCCGCCCCGCTGCCTCGACCAGTTCAGGATCGGCATCGGGAATTGTCTTCAGGTGTATATAGCCGCGGAAATCATGGTCTTCGCGCAATGATCGCGCGACCTCTACGATCTGCTCCATCGTGTAATTAGAGGAGCGGATGATGCCGGAGGAAAGAAACAAGCCTTCGATGTAATTCCGCCGGTAAAAATCGAGCGTCAAATCGACGACTTCCTTGGCCGTAAATCTGGCGCGCCGGACGTTCGAGCTCTTGCGATTGATGCAATAATGGCAGTCGAAAATGCAGCTGTTGGTCAGCAAAATTTTGAGCAACGAGATGCAGCGACCATCGGGCGCATAGGCATGGCAAATGCCCATGCCCTCGGTCGACCCAATCCCCTTCCCGCCCTTCGAATTCCGCTTCGCCGTACCCGAGGAGGCGCAGGACGCATCATATTTGGCCGCGTCCGCGAGGATTTCCAATTTCTGCGCGACCGACATTGGTTCGAGATATGTTCTCACGCGCGCCAAATCAACCCTGTGTGAACGGAACGTAGTTTTCGGTTCATGGAACGGCGCAATGGCCAGCCCGGTTTTCCGCTCGCACAATCGAGAAAGGATGTGTTGTTATGCGTAACCTTATTATCGCCGCGAGCGCGTTCGCTGTGGCCGGCACCGCCGCACCGGCGCTAGCGCAGAATCCACGACAGGCGGATCGTGAATATAATCGCGACGTTCGCGAGGCCAATCGCGAATATCGCCGCGATGTCCGCAATGCCGATAACAATCGCGACATTCGTGAAGCAAACCGCGAATATCGACGCGATGTCCGCGATGCCCGTCGTGAGCGTCGTCAGGCGATCCGCGATTGGAGACAATATCGGAATATCGACTTTAACCGTCCCGACCCCTATTACGGCAATTATTACGCCGAACGCTATTATCGCGACGGTCGCTATTATCGGCCTTACACGCTTGGCCGCAACGACCGTATTTATCGCGGCAGCAACGGCCGTTATTATTGCCGTCGCAATGATGGCACCACCGGTCTCGTTATCGGGGCGGTCGGCGGCGCGGCGCTGGGTACGGTGATCGCCAAGGGGGATTCAAACCTGCTTGGCGCGATCATCGGCGGCGGTGCAGGCGCGCTGCTTGGGCGTGAGCTCGACCGTGGTCGCGTGCGCTGCAATTAATTTTTGATCGGGCAGGAACCAAACGATGATCGCCCGGTTTATTCGGCACTGACCCGGGGCGAGGCCGCCTTCCCCTCCCCCCCCGTAATGCGGTTTCCCCCGGTTCAGTGCATGCCTGTTTCAGGCGGAGTTTAACGCTGGCGAGTTTCGGCCGGCGTGCCCCTCAAGACTTTCGGCCCGTCGCAGTGATGCGGCGGGCCTCTTCTTTGCTGCGATGCAACAAAAATGTGCTATGTCTTGGGAACCAAGCGAGGGGCATTTGGTTTTCTGAACGCCACATTACGAGGGAGAAGCGATAAATGTCAGCCGACGTCTCGACCGTGCTTTCGTTGGCGGCAAAACCGTTCCCCAGTCACGTCGCACTGTTAGGCAATGCACCTCCGCGTCAATGCGGTATTGCGACCTATACGAAGGATAGCTTTGATGCTCTGGCGGCCCTGCCGACGCCGCCCGCGATCGACCTCTACGTCATGGATGACGGCAAAGGCGCCAATTATGACGATGGCATCGCTTGCGTGATTCCCGACGAGGATCGGAGCGCCTATTCCGCTGCGGCACGCCAGATCGACGCAAGCGGCGCTGACATCTTGTGGGTGCAGCACGAATTCGGCATCTTCGGAGGAGAGGCCGGAGACTATCTGCTCGATCTGATCGATGCGGTATCGATCCCAGTCGCGATCAGCCTTCACACGATCCTCGAGACCCCCGACCCGGCGCAGCGGCGCGTGATGCGAAGGCTGACCGAAGCTGCCTGCACAATCATTGTCATGGCAGAAAAGGGCCGCGACATCTTGGTGTCGACTTATGGCGTCGATCCGCGCCGGATCCACGTGATCCCCCATGGTGCGCCTGATCGTCCGCTTGTGCCGACGGCGGATGCGAAGGCGCGGCTGGGCCTTGAGGCGCGCCCGACAATCCTGACATTCGGTCTGTTGTCGCCGGGCAAGGGTATCGAAGACATGATCCGCGCTATGCCTGCCGTGGCGTCGAACGTGCCCGACGCGCTTTATGTCATTCTCGGCGCAACCCACCCCAATCTGGTGGCGCGCGAAGGCAATGCCTATCGCGAAAGTCTCGTCGAAATGGCCGAAGCTTATGGCGTGAGCGACAATGTGACATTGGTCGATCGCTATACCGAGTTGGATGAGTTGCTCGACTGGCTGGCGGCGGCAGACGTGTACGTCACCCCCTATCTAAATCCCGCGCAAATCACTTCGGGAACTCTGTCTTACGCAGTTGCATTGGGCAAACCGGTAGTTTCGACGCCTTACAGCCACGCCTCCGAGTTGCTTGGTGATGGCCTCGGCTCTCTCGTACCTTTCGCATCACCGCGCGATCTGGCCGCTGCGGTCAGCGATTTGTTGAGCGACGAAGGGAAGCGGCTGACGATGGCCGAGCGCGCCTACGCGCGCGGTCGAACAATGATTTGGTCGAGCAACGCCCGCGCGGTGATGGCGGCAATGCGCGAAGGTCTGGCGCTTAGCGGCGTGGCCGAAAAGTCGTCCACGCCTTGTATTGCTCCGCTGATCCGCCTGTCGTCGATCGAACGGCTTACCGACGGCACCGGCATGCTGCAGCACAGCGTCGGCGGGATCGCCGACCGTCGTCACGGCTATTGCATTGATGATAACGCTCGCGCGTTGATGCTTGTCACCCTGGCAGACGACATTCCGCTCGAGCGGCGCCTCGCTTTGTTTTCGACCTATGCAAGCTTTGTGCAGCACGCCTGGAACGAGGAGACAGCGAGCTTCCGCAATTTCATGGCGTTCGATCGCAGCTGGCTCGAAGAGACGGGCTCAGAAGATAGCAACGGGCGCACCTTGTGGGCCCTTGGTCTTGCGGCACATCGCGCACCGACGCTCGCGCTCCGCAACTGGGCGCAATCCTTGTTCGAGAAGACCAGCGCGGCGATGGCCGAACTCGCGTCTCCGAGAGCGTGCGCATTCGCAATCCTCGGCGCGGTCGAGATGCTCGCGGCCGAGCCGGGACATGCCCCGTCGAATGCGATCGTGTCCGACGGCGTTGATTTGTTGACCAGGCTGCTCGTCAAAGAACGCAGGCCGGATTGGCGCTGGTTCGAAGTGATGCTGTCTTATGACAATACGCGTTTGCCTGAAGCGCTCATGCGCGGTGGCCGTGCCATCGGCAATTCCAACGCCGTTGCCTGCGGGCTCGATGCTCTCGAGTGGATTTCGCAGCAAACCACGACGCGTGACGGTGTTTTCAGCCCCGTCGGCACGCAGAGCTTCGGCGTGCCGTTCGCGCGGCCGGCGGTGTTCGATCAACAACCCGTGGAAGCCTGGGCGATGATTGACGCCTGTGCGGCAGCGTCGGAAGTGAGTGAGGCGCAGATCTGGACTCATCGCGCCAAGGCCGCGCACGACTGGTTCCTCGGCGCCAACATTCATGGTGTTGCGATGATCGATCCGCTGACCGGCGATTGCTTCGATGGCCTGACGCCAGATGGTGTGAATACCAACCATGGTGCCGAATCCGTGCTCGCATGGCAGCTCGCGCATCGCGCCTATCGCGCGAGTTTCGGCATGCCAGGTAATGTTTTCCCCAGCAAAGTGCTGCGCGCCATCGCATAACGCGAATCGCTGGTCTAGAAGCCGGCGATGCTTGTCTACCACCATCCCCGCCGCCTGCGCGCCGATCCACGCCGTGTCGTCGTCCGGCCGTTTCATCTGGCCTGGCAGCAAAATGGCGCAGAGCCCAGCCGCGCCTTGCAGCTCGTCCGCCGCGTTGCCGATCTCGACGATGAGGACGTGACGCGCGAACTCGAGCGCGTCTATCTCGATTTCGGTTCGCGTCATTCGCAGATGCAGGCCGTCTTCGCGCGGCGGTGCGAACAGATCGAAGATCAGCTTTCGGCTCAAGGCGGCGACGAGATTTTCGACAAGCTGACGCCGCGCCGACGCCAGCTTGTCGGCGCCTATTTCTGCCATGAATACAGCTTTGCGGCCGCCGCGATCATGAACCCCAGCATCGTCGCCAATCCCGATCAATCGAATGCATCGCCTGAAGGCACGCGCTTCATCATGTCGGTGCGGACGGTCGGCGAAGGCCATATCAGCACGATCGCCTTCTTTGAGGGCGAAGTGGATCCGTCGCGTAATGTTCATATTGATGACGCGCCGCGGATCGCCACCGCCGCCGACGTCTCGCCGCTCAAGAGCAAGTCTGCCCCGTTTCGCGGCGACAAGCCGATCGCGGTTTATCGCAATCCGGACTGCAGCCTGCCGCGCACCGTCATCTTTCCGGTAACCGACTCGCAGCGTAACGGCCTCGAAGACTTGCGCATGACCTGCTTCAACGGACGCAATGGCAAGCCTCACTGGATCGGCACCTACACCGCCTATGACGGCCAGCGCATCCAGTCGGAAATCCTGCGCACGTCCGACTTCCGCCGTTTCGACATGATGCCGATGACGGGCTCTGCAGCGCGCAACAAGGGGATGGCGCTGTTCCCGCGCAGGATCGCCGGACAATATGCGATGATCGGGCGGCAGGATGGCAAAAACCTGTTCCTGATCCGCTCGTCGATTCTGACCCACTGGGACGAAGGCACACTGATCGCCGAACCTGAATATGCCTGGGAGTTCGTCCAGATGGGCAATTGCGGCCCGCCGATCGAGCTCGATGAAGGCTGGCTGCTGCTTACCCACGGCGTCGGGCCGATGCGTCGTTACTCGATCGGCGCAATGCTGCTCGACAAGAATGATCCAAGCAAAGTGCTGGGCCGGACCAAGCGACCATTGCTGGAACCGCTCGATGAAGATCGTGACGGCTATGTTCCCAACGTCGTCTACACCTGCGGTGCGCTCAAGATCGGCGGGGATCTGTTCATGCCCTATGGCATCGCCGACAGCTCGATCGGTTTCGCCTTTATAGATCTGAAAGCGCTGCTGGCTGCAATGTGATGCGCACCCGCATCCCCAAATCGCGCGTTACCCCGGTGATGAGCGACGATCATATCACAGTCAGCCTGCCGGAACCGGTTGCCCTGCCGCCTGCGGATGAGGGTTTGGCACACCTGCTGAGCGACGAGCGGACAATCGACCAATTGTCGCTTTTGAGTCTGCTCGCCGTGACGTCGATCGTTCTCTATTTTTGTTACCTTCTTTTCTATCCCTTTCTCGCACCGATCGCCTCGGCGCTGGCGCTGGCCGTCTTGCTGGTGCCGCTTCACGTGAAGATCGCTCGGCGTGTGCCCTATCCGGGCGTCGCCGCGGGCATCTCGGTCGCGGTCGCGATATTGCTCATCGCGCTGCCGGTAATGCTGCTTATTCAGACAATCATTGCCGAAGCGGTGAGGATCGCCGGCAATATCAGCGTCTACATCGGCTCCGGCGCCTGGCGCCAGACGATCAGCGGGATGCCTTGGCTTTACGACGCCGCGCACTGGATCGACACGCGGTTCGACGTTCCTCAGATCGCTGGGCGCATATCTGCCAGTCTCGCATCGTTCGTACCGTCCCTGGTGCAGGGCTCGGGCGAGCAGGTCGTGGCGATCATCGTCATGCTTTATTTCCTCTTCTACATGGTCCGCGATCGCCACGCCGCGTTGAATTTCATCATCCAGATCTCACCCTTGCCACGTGACAAGATGCACGCGCTCTATGCCCAGATCGCCGATACGGTGCGCGCAACGGTTTTCGGCACGATCATGGTCGCGATCATTCAAGGTGCGCTGGGCGGCCTCATGTTCTGGATATTGGGGCTGCCCGCGCCGCTGCTTTGGGCAGTGGCAATGGCGATGTTTGCCGTCGTCCCGGTACTCGGCACCTTCGTGGTCTGGGTACCAGCGGTCATCTTCCTGTTCGCCACCGGCGAAACCGGCAATGCGATCATCCTGCTGATTTGGGGCGTGGTCGTGATCGGGATGATCGACAACCTCATCTATCCGCTGCTCGTCGGCACACGGTTGCGCGTCCACACCTCGGCAAGCTTCATTTCCCTGGTCGGCGGCGTGCTCGCCTTCGGCGCGGCCGGCCTGATCCTTGGGCCGATCATCCTGACGACAGCCTTGTTTCTCGTCCGCTACTGGCGCGGCAGCGGCGAGCCGATCGACGAGGTGCGTCAGTCGTCCTGAGCGCTTCCCGGCTCCGCCATCTTACGGTGTGACGCTGCAAGCACCGATTGCGGCACCACGCCAGCCGCGAGCACTTGCGCTTTGTTATGCAAACCTGACACGATATGACCCTTGCCCGCCATCAGGGCATCCCACCCATCCTTCGCGACCTTTGCGGGATCGTCCTTCTTGTCCGACTGGCCGACATTGGTATCGAGCATATCCGCACGGGCGAAGAATTCGGTATCGGTCGCGCCGGGCATGAGCGTCGTAACGGTCACGCCCTCGACATTCTTGATCTCGTTGCGCAGCGCCTCTGTCCAATTGTCGATGAACGCCTTGGTCCCATTGTAGACCGCGTTGAACGCTCCCGGAATGTAACCGGCGATCGAACCGGTGACGAGAATCTTGCCGTCGCCACGCGCGACCATATCCTTGAGCACTTTCTGGATGAGGTAAATGGTGCCGGTGATGTTGGTGTCAATCGTCCGACGCCATTGATCCGGCGTTTGATCGAGAAAGGCTCCACCTTTTCCTGCTCCGGCATTGGCGCAAAGCAGGTCGATTGCCCGCCCTTGCGCGGCCGCAAGCAGGGTATCGACGCCATCGAACGTCGAAAGGTCGGCTTCGATCGCGGTGACATTGCCCGCTTTGAGACGGAAGTCATCGGCAGCGGCATTGATCAGCGGTTCGTCCGCGACCACGATTAGGTCATATCCTTGGTCGGCCGCGATGCTTGCCAGCTCGAAGCCGATGCCGGTGGAAGCGCCGGTGACGACGGCCAGTTGATTTGCCATTTTATAGTCCTTTGAAAGTCAGGCGGCGAGCGCCGTGTCGGGTTTCAAGACGATCTTGGTCGCCTCGTTCTGATTGTCGTGGAAGATCTTGTAGCCCTCGGCTGCCTGCTCGAGCGGCAGGCGGTGGCTGATCAGGAAAGTCGTATCGATCTTGCCCTCGATGATCGCCTGCAACAAGGCGGGGAGATAACGCTGGACGTGCGTCTGCCCGGTTTTGAGCGTCAGGCCTTTCTCCATCAGCGAACCGAGCGGGAATTTGTCGACAATCCCGCCATAGACTGCGGGCATCGATACGCGCCCGCCCTTGCGGCATGCGACAATAGCCTGGCGGATGGCGTGAATGCGATCGGTGCCGAGAAAGGTCGAGGCCTTGATCTGATCAATGACATTATCGAAGAAGAAGCCGTGCGCTTCCAAGCCGACGCAATCGATCACCGCGTCGGGGCCGATGCCGCCGGTCATCGCCATCAGCGCTTCATAGGTCTTGCTCTCTTCGAAATCGATCGTCTCGGCGCCAAACTTCTTGGCGAGTTCGAGCCGCTTCGGGAAATGATCGATCGCGATGACACGCTCGGCG
>CBDUBW010000027.1:0-18440 GCA_965365485.1 uncultured Aquisediminimonas sp. | reverse complement strand
GATCAGGAAGATCGTGCCGACGATGACGTGGAAGCCGTGGAAGCCGGTCGCCATGTAGAAGGCCGAGCCATAGTTCAGCCCACCGAAGGGAAAGGGCGCGACCGAATATTCATAGGCCTGGATGGCCGAGAACAGGATGCCGAGTCCGATCGTCAGCCACAGCCCCTTGATGAGGCCATCGCGGTTGCCGTTGATGAGGCTGTGGTGTGCCCAGGTGACGGTGGTGCCCGAGCATAGCAGGATCAGCGTGTTGAGCAGTGGCAGATCGAAGGCGTTGATGACCTCGATCCCCTTGGGCGGCCACTGCAGCAGCGCGATCGCCCCTTCCTGCCCGATCAGGTTCGAGGTCACGCCCTCGGCGACCTCGAGCGGCACGGGGAAGAGCGAGAAATCGAACCAGGCCCAGAACCAGCCGACGAAGAACATCACCTCGGACGCGATGAACAGCAGCATGCCGTAGCGCAGGTGCAGCTGGACGACCGGCGTATGGTCGCCCGCATGCGCTTCGCGGACCACATCGGCCCACCAGAAGTAGAAGGTCGCGATGACGCCCATGACGCCGGCGCCGAACACGAACGGACCGATCGGACCGAACGCCTCGGGGTGCCACCAGGCGACGAGCCCGAAGAACATGACCAGCGCGGCGAACGAGCCGACGAATGGCCACACGCTCTGGTCGACGAGATGATAATCGTGGTTCTTGGCACCGCTCATCGGCGTATCCCCTGGTCTTGTCATGGCCACGCGCCGGGCGGGCCGCCATGCCCTGCCCTTACCCAGCCGTGCCGGGCGCGTCCACCGGGTAGAAAGTGTAGGACAGCGTAATTTCCTGCACGTCGCGCGCGTCCGGATCGTCGAGGATGCGGGGGTCGACGAAATAGACCACCGGCATGCGGATCTGCTCGCCAGGCTCCAGCCGCTGCTCGGTGAAACAGAAGCATTGCACCTTGCTGAAATAGGGGCCGGCCTGGCTGGGCGTGACGTTGAACGTCGCGGTGCCGGTGACGGGACGGCTGCTCTCGTTCTTGGCGATGAAGATCATCATGTCGCGCGCGCCGACGCTGAGCGTCTCGCGGTTGCGTTCGGGCCGGAACGTCCAGGGGAGGTCGCGCGAGACGTTGGAGTCGAACCGAACGGAGATGGTGCGGGTGCTGCTGACCGGCACCGCCGCCGCCTCCGCCTCGCTGACGCGCATCGTCGTGCCGCCGAAGCCGGTCACCTGGCAGAACAGGCGGTAGAGCGGGACCGAGGCGAACCCGAGGCCGAGCATGGCGAGCGCGAACCCCGCGGCCAGGAGGGCGGTGCGCAGCCTGGGTTCGATCCGCCGCAGCGCGAACGTCATGACGCCATCCCGATCTTGGCGATGGTGATGAAATAGAACAGCGCGACCAGCGCGATGAGCGCGACCGCCATGATTCGCGCGCGGCTGCGCTGGCGGCGCTGGTACTCGACCTGGTCGAACCCGTCGGGCGGGGGAGGCATATCGGTCATGGCGTGATCCAGCGATCGGCGACGACGGCCGCGAAAAGGATGAACAGATAGAGGATCGAAAAGGCGAACAGCTGCCGCTCGGGCCGCATGCGGTCGCCCTCTCCTGTGCGGCGCAAGGCCACGCGTGCGGCGAAAACGAGGAACAGCGCGGTCAGGACGATGGCCGTCCAGCCGTAGAGCGCGCCGGAGTAGCCCAGCAGCCAGGGGGCGACCGCTGACGCCGCCATCGGCAGCGTGTAGGCGAGGATCTGCCGACGGGTGGAACGCTCCCCCGCCACCACGGGCATCATCGGAATGCCCGCCGCGGCGTAATCGGTGCGCATGAACAGCGACAGCGCCCAGAAATGCGGCGGCGTCCACAGGAAGATGAGCGCGAAGAGAAGCCACGGAAGCGGTGCCAGCGTGCCGGTCGCCGCAGCCCAGCCGATCAGCGGCGGGAACGCCCCGGCGGCGCCGCCGATGACGATATTCTGGGGCGTGCGCGGTTTGAGCCAGATGGTGTAGATCAGCAGATAGTAGAGGATCGAGGCGGCGAGGATCGCGGCGGCCAGCCAGTTCGTCGCCATGCCCAGCAGGATGACGGCAAAGACGCCGAGTCCGACGCCGAAGTGCAGCGCCGCCTGCCGGTCCATGCGGCCGGCGGGCAGCGGCCGTGCGGCGGTGCGCTTCATCGCCGCATCGACGTCCACCTCATACCACTGGTTGAGCGCCCCGCTCGCGCCCGCGCCCAGCGCGATGGCAAGGATGGCGGCGAAACCCAGCACCGGATCGATGCCGCCCGGCGCCACCAGCATCCCGCACAGCGCGGTGAAGATCGCCAGGCTCATCACGCGCGGCTTCGTCAGCGCAAGGAAGTCGCGCCAGTCGGCAGGCATCAACATGGTGGCAGGGGCGACGGTCATGATGGTCGTGCCGTTCCGGCCGCCACCCCCCTCGAGCGGCAGCCGGTGGGCCTGTTCCTACGCGATCCGCGGCAGCGTGTTGAACTGGTGGAACGGCGGCGGGCTGGACAGCGTCCACTCCAGCGTCGTCGCGCCCTCGCCCCACGGGTTGGCCTCCGCCCGGCGACCCGCGAACAACGTGTAGGCGAGGTTCACGAAGAAGAACACCATGCCGACCGCCATGATGATATAGCCGATCGAGCTGATGTGGTGCCAATATTCATAGGCCGCGGCATAGTCCGGATAGCGGCGCGGCATGCCCTGCTGGCCCAGGAAATGCTGGGGGAAGAACATGACGTTGACGCCGATGAAGAAGACCCAGAAGTGCAGTTGGCCGAGCGCCTCGCTGTACATCCGGCCCGACATCTTGGGCAACCAGTAGTAGAAGCCGGCGAACAGCGCGAACACTGCACCAAGGCTCAGCACATAGTGGAAGTGCGCGACCACATAATAGGTGTCGTGCAGGTTCTGGTCGACGCCGCCGTTGGCCAGCACGACGCCGGTCACGCCGCCCACGGTGAACATGAAGATGAAGCCCAGCGCCCACATCATCGGTGTCTTGAACGAGAGCGATCCGCCCCACATGGTGGCGAGCCAGCTGAAGATCTTGATGCCGGTGGGCACCGCGATCACCATCGTCGCGGCGGTGAAATACATCTTCAGGTTCACGCTCATGCCGACCGTGAACATGTGGTGCGCCCACACGACGAAGCCGACCACGCCGATCGCGACCATGGCATAGGCCATGCCGAGATAGCCGAAGACGGGCTTGCGGCTGAACGTCGCGACGATCTGGCTGACGATGCCGAAGCCCGGCAGGATCATGATGTAGACTTCGGGGTGACCGAAGAACCAGAAGAGATGCTGGTACAGCACGGGATCGCCGCCGCCCTGCGCGTCGAAGAAGGCCGCGCCGAAATTGCGGTCGGCGAGCAGCATGGTGATCGCCGCGGCGAGCACCGGCAGCGCGAGAAGCAGCAGGAAGGCGGTGACCAGCACCGACCACACGAACAGCGGCATCTTGTGCAGGGTCATGCCCGGCGCGCGCATGTTGAAGATGGTGGTGATGAAATTGACCGCGCCGAGGATCGACGCCGCGCCCGCGAGGTGGAGCGAGAAGATCGCCATGTCGACCGCGGGGCCGGTCGAGCCGCTGGTCGATAGCGGCGCATAGACCGTCCAGCCGGTGCCCGCGCCGTTGCCACCCGTGCCGCCGGGCACGAACATCGAGCCGAACAGCATGACGAAGGCGACCGCCGTCAGCCAGAAGCTGACGTTGTTCATGCGCGGAAAGGCCATGTCCGGCGCGCCGATCATCAGCGGAACGAACCAGTTGCCGAATCCGCCGATCATCGCGGGCATGACCATGAAGAACACCATGATCAGGCCGTGCGCGGTGATCATCACGTTCCAGAAATGCTTGCCCGAGGTCGTGTCCCCCGCGCCGCCCAGCCAGCCCGACCAGGTCGGCAGATACTGGATGCCGACCTCGGCGAGTTCCGCGCGCATCATGCCCGACAGCGCGCCGCCGACGATGCCGGCGATGATCGCGAAGATCAGGTAGAGCGTGCCGATATCCTTGTGGTTGGTCGACATGAACCAACGCGCGAAGAAGCCGGGTTTGTGGTCGGCATCGTGGTGGTCATGCGCGTGCGCGGCATCGAACGCGTGGGCGGTGGCGACGGCTTCGCTCATAATATCGGCCTTACTTCATGGCGGCGGCGGGCGCCGCTGCGTTGGCGGCGGGGGCCGCGGCGTTATCGGTTCCGGTCGCGACCGGAACCGCCGAGGAGCCGGGCCCGCCTGGCGTCACGACCGGCGCGGGCGCTGCGGCGGCTCCGGGCATGGTGCCGCCCTTGGCCGCGACCCATGCCGCGAAATCGGCCTGGCTCACGACCTCGACCGCGATCGGCATATAGGCATGCTTGATGCCGCACAGTTCGGAGCACTGCCCGTAATAGACGCCGGTCTTTTCGACCGTGAAGCTGGTCTCGTTGAGGCGGCCGGGGACCGAATCCATCTTGATCCAGAAGGCGGGCATCGCCCAACTGTGAATGACGTCGTTGGCGGTCGTGATCAGCCGGATCGGCGTATTGACCGGCAGCACAACACGGTTGTCGACCGCCAAAGTCCGCGGTTCGCCCCGCGCCTTCGCCTCCGCGTCGGTCAGCATGTTCGAGGTGAATTCGGAAATGCCGTGATCGGGATATTCGTATGACCAGAACCACTGGTTGCCGATCGCCTTCAGCGTCACCGCATTCTTGGGCGCGGGCTTGAACTGAGCCGCAAGCAGGCTGATCGACGGCACCGCGATCGCAACGAGGATCAGCACCGGCACCAGCGTCCAGATCACTTCAATCGTGGTATTGTGCGACGTCTTGGAGGCGACGGGGTTCGCCTTGCGGCGGTAGCGCGCCATCACATAGAGCATCAGGCCGAGGACGAACAGCGAGATGCCGACCATCATCGGCATCAGGATCCAGTCATGAATCCAGGCCGCCTGCACGCCGAGCTTCGTCACCTGCGGTTGCAGACCTATCTTCCCGACAATTGGCTGACCGACTTCAGGATTTGGCGCGGAAGTACCAATTGTGGTGGGGGGCGGTGCCTGCGGGATAGTGCCGGTATCGGCACGGACGCCTTCAGGCGTTGCAAGCGTCTGTTCGGGCGCCGAGACGGGGGACGGCGTTTGCGGCGGCGTCACCACCGGCGCGGCGGCGCTCGCCAACGTCGACATTGCGAGCCCAACCGCGAACAAGGCTGATTTCAAATACGTCATCTGCATCCGTTCGAACCCCCGTAAGCGGACGCACAGTCACGACTTTCGCCGCGCCCACGGGCCGCTTCGCCGGGCGGCTATACGCGCGGGTCCGGCTCGCCTCAAGCGCCATCGATCCTTTTTTTGCGCGGCTTGCGGGGCGCTGGAGCCCGCCCTATCAGGCCAGCGATTTCGCGGCGGGAGCGAGGCGTGACCGAAGACGAAGTGCTTGCCGAGTTTCGCGCGGCGGAAGCGCTGCTCGAAGGGCATTTTGTTCTGTCATCGGGACTGCATAGCGCGCGCTACCTGCAATGCGCCCGGGTGTTGATGAGCCCGGCGCGGGCTTCGCGGCTAGCCGCGGCGCTGGCGGCGAAGCTGCCCGACAATGTTCGCGAAATCATCGATGTAGTGCTGTCTCCCGCAATGGGCGGCGTCATCATCGGACATGAGATGGGCCGGGCGCTCCGCAAGGAGGCGATGTTTCTCGAACGGCCATCGGGGGTGTTCGAGCTGCGGCGTGGCTTCGCGGTTCCGCCCGGCGCGCGGGCACTGATGGTCGAAGATGTCGTGACCACCGGGCTCTCGTCACGTGAGGCGATCGCAGCGGCCGAAGCGGCGGGCGCGAAGGTGGTCGCCGAAGCGGCGCTGGTCGATCGTTCGGGCGGGTCGATCGACCTCGGCGTGCCATTCCATGCGCTGATCGCCATCGATGTGCCGACCTATGCGGCCGACGCCCTGCCCCCCGAGCTTGCTGCGATCCCGGCCGTGAAGCCGGGGAGCCGCCAGCCATGAGGATTGGCTTTTGGCGGTGGCTGGCGGCCGCACTTGCGTTGGGAATGGCCCTGCCGGTTTCAGCCGGAGTGCCAGCGTTGCTTGTCAAGGCTCTGGAATCGCGCGCGCAGGCCGCAGGTTTCGACGGTGTGCTTCTTGTCGGAGAGGCGGACGGCAGCCATAAGGTGATTCCGGTGGGCACCAACCCCGTGGCGCCAGACGCCGTCTGGCGCTGGGCTTCGATCACCAAGCAGCTCGCCGCTGTTATTGCGATGCAGGAGGTGGAGCGTGGCCGTCTCGATCTCGACGCCCCGGTCAGCCGCTACTGGCCTGAGTGGAAAGCGCCGAACGCCGCGAAGATCCGCATCCAAGACCTGGTGACGCATACCAGCGGGCTCCCGCAACCAGATGAGAGCAAGGCGGATAGCGACGGCGTTCCGGCATTTTATCGCTCGGCCGCGGCCGCCCCGCAGCAAAGCGCCGCCACCTTCTGTGCAGGGCCAGCGCGCGCCGCCCCGCCGGCAAAATTCGAGTATAATAATTGCGATACGATCGTGCTGGCGGAAGTGCTTGCGCGGATCACGGGCAAGTCGTTCGACCGGTTGTTGAGGGAGCGGCTGACGAGTCCGCTCGGCATGAAAAGTGTCGGACTTTTCGGCCTCGGCAAACGGCATCCGCACGTCCAGCCGATCGGCGAAGCGCGCGAAGTCGATCCGCTCATCAATCTGGGTGTGAGCGGCGCTTCGGCGGGGGCCTATGGAACGATCGAGGATCTGTGGCGCTTCGACCGCGCTCTGCTCGACGGCAAGCTATTGTCGGCGGCGTCACGCGAGACGATGTGGACCGCGAGCCGGGCGAACGGCTTCCTGAACTTTTTCCAATGGACCTATCCGGCACCGCTTCGGGGCTGTGCGAAGCCGGTCCGTATCGTCGAACGGCAAGGGCTCGTCGGAGGGATCGAGAATCGCAACTGGCTGTTGCCCGAAAGCGGCCGCGTCCTGATCCTTCTGAGCCGTAAGCGCCCCACGGGGCTTGGCGACCCTTGGGAAGGCAAGGGGTTCGCATTCGACCTTTTGTCCGCGGTAGCTTGCCGGCCGTGACGTTACCCCTTCGCCTCGGCGTCAACATCGATCATGTGGCGACGATCAGGAACGCGCGCGGCGGTCTGCATCCCGATCCTATGCGCGCGGTGCGGGTGGTCGAGGCAGCGGGCGGCGACGGCATTACCATCCATCTGCGGGAAGACCGGCGGCACATCGTCGATGACGATCTGGCGCATGTGATGGAAAGCTCTTCACTGCCGGTGAATCTCGAAATGGCGGCAACCGATGAGATGCTGGAGATAGCGCTTCGTCACAAGCCGCACGCGGTGTGCATCGTCCCCGAGCGGCGCGAGGAGCGGACCACCGAGGGCGGGCTCGACGCGGCGGGGCAGCACAATCGGATCGCGCCGATCGTCTCCGCGCTCAACGACGCCGGGGTACGCGTCAGCCTTTTCATTGCCCCCGAAGCGCGCCAGATCGAAGCCGCGACGCACCTACGCGCGCCCGTCGTCGAGCTCCACACCGGCGAATATGCCCATGCCGAGGGCGACGCGGTCGAGGCCGAATTGAAACGGCTGACCGATGCCGCCGCGCTCGCCGCCAAGAACGGCATCGAGCCGCATGCGGGCCACGGGCTGACTTTCGACAATGTCACCCCGATCGCCGCGATCCCGCAACTGCGCGAGCTCAACATCGGCCACTTCCTGGTCGGCGAGGCGATCTTTATCGGTCTCGAAGCCAGCATCCGCCAGATGCGTGCGTTGATGGACGCGGCGCGGGGATGATCATCGGGCTCGGCTCAGACCTCTGCAATATCGAACGCATCCAAGCGTCGCTCGATCGCTTTGGAGAGCGCTTCGAGAAGCGCGTCTTCACCGATGCGGAACGCGCCAAGGCGCAGCGACGTCCGTTCACCCGAGCAGGCACCTACGCGAAACGCTTTGCCGCCAAGGAGGCGTTCAGCAAGGCGGTTGGCACCGGTTTCAAAGCGGGCGTGTTCATGAAGGATATCGGCGTCGTCAACGCTCGCTCAGGCGCACCGACGCTGGCGTTGACGGGCGGTGCGCGGGCGAGGCTCGACGCGATGGTCCCACAGGGCTATGAGGCGCGCATTCACCTGACGCTCACCGACGATCACCCATGGGCGCAGGCCTTTGTGATCATCGAAGCCATTCCTTCCGAAAGCCGTCCGTGACCGATCTCAGCAAGACCGAAACGCCCCCTGCCCTGCCCGTCGAGCCGGAAGCACCGGCGAAGAAGGGCATCGACTGGTGGGGTGAGGCCAAAGGCATCTTCTGGCTGGTGCTCGCGGTGCTCGGCTTCCATAGCTTCATCGCCAAGCCCTTCTACATCCCAAGTGAGTCGATGCTGCCCGGAATGCTCGTCGGGGACCGGCTGGTCGTCACCAAATATCCTTATGGCTGGTCATTCGTCTCACCGAGCTTCCACATCATGCCGCCGACGCAAGGGCGCTTGCTGGGGCGCATGCCCGAGCGCGGTGATATCGTCATCGCCTCGCCGCCGGGGGTGCGCGAAGATTATATTAAGCGGGTCATCGGCTTGCCGGGCGACCGTATCGAGGTGCGCAACGGCACCGTCATCATCAACGATGTTCCGGTCAAGCGCGGGCCGATCCGCTATGTGGACGTTCCCGACTATGGCGGGGTGCCGCTCGTCGAGGGCAAGGTGACGTGCGATCCGAGCGAATATCCGGGCGGACTGCAACGCGGAGCGGACGGCGTCAATTTCTGCCGCCTGCCGTTCGTGCGCGAGACTTTGCCCAACGGCCGCAGCTATGAAACGATCGACATCGAGTACCGTCCCGAGGCCGACGATTTCGCCGCGATCACAGTGCCTGCGGGGCATGTCTTCCTGATGGGAGATAATCGCGACCGTTCGGCAGACAGCCGCTTCTCCGTCCAGGAACGCGGGCTCGGCGGCCCGGTGCCGTGGGAGAATATCGGCGGCCGCGCCGAATTCATCACCTTCTCGCTCGATGGCTCGACGCAGCTGTTCAACCCGGTCAGCTGGTTCACGGCGCTGCGCGGCGGCCGCGCGGGAACGAGCCTTCACCCCGACAGCGACTGAACGAACGCCTTCGCAACCCATTTGAGCTTCGCCGCTTTCGAAGTCGAAACGCGGCTGTCCCACGCCGTCGCGCCGCGTTCCGCCACCTCGCGGGCGATATCACCGTAAATGCCCGCTGCGGCGAGCACCGCCCAGCGTGATCGGAACGGCAGCTTTTTCGCGCCTTCGCGCGCGCTCGCCTCATGATCCTGCGCCATGTCTGCCAGCCACCAGGCGATATCGGCCAGGCGTGATCGATTGTGCGGGCGAAGCTGCTCGCCCGGCGCGATGTCCGCCTCGGCAAGCCAGATGTCGGGGATGTAGCAGCGCCCCGCCGCATCGTCCTGGCTGAGATCGCGCGCGATATTGGCGAGCTGGAAGGCAAGGCCAAGGTCGCATGCCGCCTTCATGGTCCCCTCATCCTCGGGATCGACGCCCATGATGACCGCCATCATGCATCCGACCGCGCCGGCGACATGGTAGCAATATCTGAGCAGATCAGCCTCAGCCCGCGGATGCCAGCCCGCCGCATCCATCGCGAAGCCTTCGACCAGATCGTAGATGTAGCGATGCGGAATGCCCGCCTCCGCCGCGACCACGCCGAGCGCATCGAAGGCTGGATCGCCCGTCGGGTTGCCTGCCAGCGCTTCGGTGGTCAGATCGGCGATGAGCGCGACGCGCTCGACCGGATCAGCGACAGCGGCCATCTCGCCGCCATGATCCTGCCCGTCCGCCAAATCGTCGCAGCGCCGACACCAGGCGTAGAGCAACCATGCCCGCTCGCGAGTCTGCCGGTCGAAAAGCTGCGAGGCGAAGGCGAAGGATTTGGAGCCTTTGGCGATGCTCTGCCGCGCCGCTTCGACAAGTTCGGCGCGCGTGGCTGTCACAAATCCTCGGCCTTCATCGCGAAGATGGTGCGATGGGGTTCGTAGGCCGCCATCTTGTCGAGCAATCCATCGAGCGTGTCACCGACGATCAGGATGCCGCGATGCGGCGCACGGATGAAACCGACTTCCGCCATATGCGCGTTGAAGGCGATCAGGTGATCGTAGAAGCCGGCGACATTCAGCAGCCCAACCGGCTTGCTGTGGTAGCCGAGTTGCGCCCAGCTGACCGCTTCCCACAATTCATCCATCGTGCCGACGCCACCGGGGATGGTGACGAAGCCGTCCGACAGATCGGTGAAAGCACGCTTGCGCTCGTGCATCCCGGCGACGACGTGGAGTTCGGTGCAGCCGGTGTGCGCGACTTCACTGCCGACCAGTGCTTCGGGAATAACACCGATAACCTCGCCGCCGACCGCCAACGCTGCGTCCGCGACCGCGCCCATCAGCCCAAGGCGCCCACCGCCATAGACGACACCGATGCCGCGCTCGGCGAGGCTACGGCCGACGTCTCGGGCGGTTTCGATATAGACTGGATCAGCGGGTGTCGCCGAACCGCAATACACTGCGAGGCGTTTCACGGAACTGCTTTCCGCCAGCGTATGCCGATGACGATCGCCATCCCGATTTCGATCAAGCCAACGGCAACGGGCAGAGCCGTCGCACGGATCACGCTGAACGAAGCTGCCGCGGCAGCCGCAACGATCAGGGCACCGAGCACCCAATAGATCGCATCGCCATACAATGTGCGAAAAACGAAATAGCGCACACCGATCGCCAACGCAGCCGCCGGAAAAACCAGATCCGGCGCTCTTTCGAGCAGAAGATATGCTAGTAGCAGCCCGGCAAAGAGTATGGCCGTGCTCTCTAGACCCAGACGATCCATCGCGACGGTTGTGGTTCTGGACTCAGTCGGCGCGATCAGCCTGGCGATCAGCACCGAAAGCGGAAAGATGATCATTCCGCCGAAAAACAGGACGGTAAAAGCCGGCGATATGCCACTGTTCGCGGCGATAAGGCCAGCAATCGTCCACACCAGCCCCGAGACCGCGACACCTGGCGCGCCCCCGACATATTTGCGCGACGCCGCTCGTTGCAGCGCGATCAGGGCACCAGCATCATCCTCCGTCATGTGACGTTTTCAAGCATCAGCTTCGCGGTCGCCTTCGCGCTGCCGACGACGCCGGGGATGCCCGCCCCCGGGTGTGTGCCTGCACCAACGAAATAGAGATTGGGGATGGCGTCGTCGCGATTGTGCGCGCGGAAATAGGCGCTCTGCCAGAGCACCGGCTCGAGGCTGAACGCGCTGCCGAGGTGCGCGCTCAGGTCGCGGCCGAAATCTGTCGGTGCATAGTGGAAGCTGGTGACGATACGCGAACGGATGTCGGGAATGAGCCGCCGCTCGATCTCATCGAGGATGCGATCCTTGAATGCTTCGCCCACCGCGCCATCCCAATCGAGCGGGGCCTTGCCCATGTGCGCGACGGGGGCGAGCGCGTAAAAAGTGGAACACCCCTCGGGCGCCATGCCCGGATCGGTCACGGTGGGGTGATGGAGGTAAAGCGAGAAATCGGCAGGCAGCACGCCATGTTTATAAATATCGTCAAGCAGCCCCTTATAGCGCGGCCCGAACAGTATCGAATGGTGCGGTATCCCCGGCCAATTGCCCTTTAGACCGAAATGGACGACGAAAAGCGAGGGTGACCAGCGCTTGCGCTTCAGCGACGTCGCTGCCCTGCCTCCGCGACGATTGCCGGTCAGGAGGTCGCGGTAGGTATGTATGAGGTCGCCATTCGATGCGACCATATCGGCTTCTCCGTGCCAACCGCTTTTTGTGCGGACGCCGGTGGCGCGATCGCCCAGCGTCTCGATCTCGACCACCGCATCGTCGAGCCGCATCGCCCCGCCCAGTCGCAGGAATTGCGCGACCATGCCGTCGATCAAGCGATTGGTGCCGCCCTTGGCGAACCAGACGCCGCCATCCTTCTCGAGTTTGTGGATGAGCGCATAGATCGCGCTGGTCGTCATCGGGTTGCCGCCGACGAGCAGGGTGTGGAAACTCAACGCTTCGCGCAGCTTCTCGCTTTCTACGAAAGACGAAACGATCGAATAGACCGAGCGCCAGGCTTGATATTTTGCGAGCGCGGGCGCCGCGCTGAGCATCGACTTGAAATCGAGAAACGCGGCATGCCCGAGCTTCTCATAGCCTTCGTGATAGACGCCCGCCGAATATTGCAGAAAGCGCTGATAGCCCGCGACATCGGCGGGGTTGAGCTTGGCGATCTCCGCCGAGAGCGCGATGTTATCGTTCGAATAATCGAAATTGGTGCCGTCGGGCCAGTTGAGGCGATAGAAGGGCGTCACCGGCATCAGCGTGACATCGTCGGCGATATCGCGACCCGAAAGCGCCCAGAGTTCCTTGAGGCAATCGGGATCTGTGATCACCGTCGGCCCGGCATCGAAGGTAAAGCCGTCCTTTTGCCAATAATAAGCCCGCCCGCCCGCCTTGTCGCGCGCTTCGACGATCGTCGTTTCGACGCCTGCCGACTGTAAGCGGATGCCGAGCGCAAGCCCACCGAAGCCGGCGCCGATGATGATGGCTCTCCGGCTCATGCCGCTTTCCGCATCACCACGCCGACCGCGCGCCAGAAGGGCACCGGGGGCTTGCCGGTAAGGATGCGCGCTTTGTCGAACATGGTGGATTCGCCTGCGTAGAAGCGCCGGATCAGCCCTGCGCCCAAAGTGTAGAAACGTTCGAGAATGCGGTAACGCTCACTGGGTTCCGCCGCGCGAAACAGCATCTTGTCGAGCATGCGATAAAATTCGCGGTTCTTCCACTGCGCGGCGGCGTAATCGCGCGTCAGCGTGTGCAAGTCCGCGCCTTCGAACGACTTCGCGCGGGCGATGCGGCTGGCGATGCGCACGGCGTCGGGCAGCGAATAGCCGGTGGTCGGGTGGAAGAGCCCGCTGCGCATCCCCGCCTTGGCGACGCCAGCGCCGGTCGAATCCCAATAGGCATCGAAATCGCCCGCCATCGTCACCGGCAGCACGCCCGTTTCCTCGCGGACGATCTCCGCCCCGCCCCAGCCCTTGGCCTCGGCATAGGCCGCGATCCGCGACGCGAGCGCGACCGGGTCGAGATCGGGCGTATCGCTGTAATAAGTGTCCTCGACGAAGACCTCGGTTTCGGAGAATGGCAAGCAATAGACGAAGCGATAGCCCTCGCTCTGATCGACGGTCGCGTCCATCACGATCGGCCGCGCGAGGCCGTGCGGACGGTCGAGCCGCAGCAACTGCCCCGCGAACTTCTGCCAGCCCTTCTGCAATGTCGAAAGATCGCCCGCGCCGCGTGTGTCGATGACCCCTTTGGCGCGGATGACGCGTTGATCATCGAGCTGGACGCGGTTCGCTTCGACGGCGATCACGCGGCCGGCGATGATGCGATCCTCGCCGATCGTCGCGCGGACATGGGCGTCGAATTGTTCAGACTCGATCGCATTATAGCCCGCGTCGAGCGTGCGGCTGTGCCTGGGGAAGGCGACGTCATAGCCGCGCCAACGATAGCTGATCAGCGGCTCGACAAGGTGCCAGTCTTCTTCTGCGATATCGGTATCGAAGAACGACCAGACGTGATTGCCGCCGATGACGCCTGCGCCTTCGACCAATCGCACGTCGAGATTGGGCCGCGCGGTCTTCAGCGCCAGCGCGATCAACCCGCCCGCCAGGCCGCCGCCAGCGATCAGGACGTCGCATTCTTCGCTTTCGGGTTTTTGCATGGCTGGCCCTTAGACCGGGAGTCGGGCGGCCGCCACCCTCTTGAATTCGGCACCATCCGCTGTTAGGGCGCGCCCGAACGACGCAGCGTTGCTGCGGCGATCCCTATTCCATTGCTTTCGAGGTTCGGCACTTTATGCAAATCATGGTTCGCGACAACAACGTCGATCAAGCGCTGCGCGCGCTCAAGAAGAAGCTGCAGCGCGAAGGCGTTTATCGCGAAATGAAGTTGCGTCGCCACTATGAAAAGCCGTCGGAAAAGCGTGCTCGTGAAAAGGCGGCCGCCATTCGTCGCGCGCGCAAGATGGATCGTAAGCGCGCTGAGCGCGACGGCGTCCGCTAAAACGCGCCTCGCCGCTTTACTGGCGGCGCGGACAGTCTAGGGTCGCGCCTGATTTCTGCTTCGAGGGGGCTTCCCATGTCCGTCACCACCGTTCCCATCCAGCCGGTTCCCAAAAGTTCGCTTGTCACCTTGTGGGGCGGGGTGGCGTTGGCGATTGTGATCGCGGGCGGCGCGGCGTGGTGGGGTACGGCCAGCGCGGTCGGCACGGGCTGCAGCGGCGTGACTTTCGCAAAGGAAGCGGGCGCAGTTCAGACGACCGCGACCGGACTGACCGTGCAGACGCTCAAGCCGGGCACGGGCGCGAAACCCAGCGATTCGGATGTCGTCCTCGTCAATTACAAGGGTGCGCTTGCTGACGGCACCGAGTTCGATGCGGGCCAGCGGGTGCCCTTCCCCGTCCAGGGCCTCGTCCCAGGCTTCACCGAAGGCCTCAAGCTGATGCAGCGCGGCGGCAGCTACAAGATGTGCATTCCCTCGGCGCTCGGCTATGGCGCGCAGGCGAATGATCGCATTCCCGCCAATTCGACATTGGTTTTCGAAGTCGATCTCCTCGATTTCAAGAGCATGGTTGAAATTCAGGCGATGCAGCAGCAGATGCAGCAACAGGGGGCTGCCGGTGCGCTCCCGCCGGGCGCTATCCCGCCTGACACGGCGCCGCACAGTGACATGCCCGCCGCGCCGCCAAAATAACCAGCGTCGGTTCATCTGTTGCAACGTAGCGGCGGCGCATGACCCGTCTCGTTTCTGCATTTTGCCTATTCCTGCTCGCCTCTTGCGCGACCCCCGAAAAGCGCCTCGAAGCAGGGCTGCGAGAGGCGGGGCTGTCCAAGCGCCAATCGGCATGCATGGCCGATCGGATGGCAGGCAAGCTCTCGATGGGGCAGCTGATCAAGATTCGATCACTGGGCAATCTGCGTGACGAGCGCATTCGCGATGTCGGAATGAAGCGTTTCCTGCGCAACATCCGCGCGCTCGAAGATCCTGAAATCGTCGCGATCACGACGAAGGCGGCAGTGGGGTGCGCGCTGAGCTAAAGCGCTTTCCAACCCGGCTTGCCTATGCTTTAGCCCGCGCGGGATTCGATAAGGCGCCTCCATGAACATCCACGAATATCAGGCCAAGGAACTGCTCAAGAGCTTCGGCGTCGCGGTGCCCGACGGCATCGCGGCGATGTCTGTCGACGAAGCAGTCGCGGCGGCGAAGCAGCTCCCGGGGCCGCTCTATGTCGTCAAGGCACAGATCCATGCAGGCGGGCGCGGCAAGGGCAAGTTCAAGGAGCTTGGGCCCGATGCCAAGGGTGGCGTACGGCTCGCGCATACCATCGATGAGGTTCGTGCCGCTGCGACCGACATGCTCAGCAACACGCTGGTGACGGTGCAGACGGGGGCGGCGGGAAAGCAGGTCAACCGCCTCTACATCACCGACGGCGTCGATATCGAAAAGGAGTTCTACCTCGCGCTGCTCGTTGATCGCGCCACCAGCCGCATCGCCATCGTCGCCTCGACGGAGGGCGGTATGAACATCGAGGACGTCGCGCACGAGACACCGGAAAAGATTTCGACGATCACCATCGACCCCGCGACCGGGCTGATGCCGCACCATGGCCGCGCCGTCGCGAAAGCGCTCGGTCTGAGCGGCGATCTCGCCAAGCAAGCCGCCAAGGTGCTCGACGGGTTATATGCGGCATTCGTCGGCACTGACGCATCGCAGATCGAGATCAACCCGCTGGCGGTGGTGTCAGGCGGCAGGCTGATGGTGCTCGACGCCAAGGTGGGCTTCGATTCGAATGCCGATTTTCGCCACAAGGAACTCGCAGAACTGCGCGATCTGACCGAAGAGGATGCGTCGGAGATCGAGGCGAGCGAGTACGACCTCGCTTACATCAAGCTCGACGGAAATATCGGCTGCATGGTCAACGGCGCGGGCCTTGCCATGGCGACGATGGACATCATCAAGCTCAACGGCGAATTCCCCGCCAATTTCCTCGACGTCGGCGGCGGCGCATCGAAGGAGAAGGTCACCGCCGCGTTCAAGATCATCCTCAAGGATCCGGCGGTCAAAGGCATCCTCGTCAACATCTTCGGCGGCATCATGAAGTGCGACATCATCGCCGACGGTATTGTCGCGGCGGCGAAGGAAGTGAACCTGTCGGTGCCTCTGGTGGTGCGGCTCGAGGGAACCAATGTACAGCAGGGGAAGGATATTCTCGCCGGCTCGGGCCTGCCCATCGTCGCGGCGAATGATCTTGGCGACGCCGCGCAGAAGATTGTGGCGGAAGTTCGCAAGGCCGCGTAAGGCGCCGCGCGTTGACGTTTACGTAAAGCGATTCTGTCGGAGAAAAGCAGATGAAAGTTCTCGTCCCCGTCAAGCGGGTGATCGATTATAATGTGAAGCCGCGGGTGAAGCCCGATGGCTCGGGCGTCGATCTTTCGAACGTCAAGATGAGCATGAACCCCTTCGACGAGATCGCGGTCGAAGAAGCGTTGCGGCTCCGCGAGAAGGGCGCGGCGAGCGAGGTGATTGCGGTGTCGGTCGGCCCGGCCAAAGCGCAAGAGACGCTGCGCACCGCGCTGGCGATGGGCGCCGATCGCGCGATCCTGGTCGAGGCCGAGGATGTCGAGCCTTTGGGCGTCGCCAAGCTGCTCGCCAAGATCGTCGAGGAGGAGCAGCCGGGATTGGTCATCCTCGGCAAGCAGGCGATCGATGATGACAGCAACCAGACCGGGCAGATGCTCGCCGCGCTGACCGGGCGTCCGCAGGGCACGTTCGCGTCAAAGGTCGAGGTGGAAGGTGACTCGGTCAAGGTGACGCGCGAAGTCGATGGCGGGCTCGAGACCGTCAGCCTCAAGACGCCCGCGATCGTCACCACCGATCTACGCCTCAACGAGCCGCGCTACGCATCGCTGCCCAACATCATGAAGGCGAAGTCGAAGCCGCTCGCGACCAAGACCCCCGGCGATTACGGCGTCGATGTCTCGCCGCGGCTGAAGACGTTGAAGGTCGTCGAGCCCTCGGCGCGGCAGGCGGGCGTCAAGGTCAAGGATGTCGATGAATTGATCGGCAAGCTGAAGGTATTGGGAGTCGTCGAATGAAGACGCTAGTTTGGGTCGAGCATGACAATGCCAGCGTCAAGGATGCGACGCTTTCCGCCGTCACCGCCGCATCGAAGCTCGGTGAGGTGCATCTTATCGTTGCGGGCAATGGCTGCGATGGCGTCGCGCAGGCGGCGGCCAAGATCGAAGGCGTGCAGAAAGTTCACCTCGCCAATGACGCGGCTTACGCCAACGCGTTGGCCGAAAATGTTGCCCCGCTGATCGCCGAGTTGATGGGCCATCACGATGCTTTCGTCGCGCCCGCGACCTCGAACGGAAAGAACATCGCCCCGCGCGTCGCGGCCTTGCTCGATGTCATGCAGATTTCGGACATTCTTTCGGTCGAAAGCGAGGATAGCTTCACCCGCCCGATCTACGCGGGCAATGCGATCGCTACGGTGCAATCATCCGATGCGAAAAAGGTCATTACCGTGCGCGGCACCGCCTTCCAGAAGGCCGCGGCCGAGGGCGGGTCGGGTGTGGTCGAGCCGGTGACCGGGCCGGGTGACGCCGGCCTGTCGAGCTTCGTCGGCTCCGAGATCGCCAAGCTCGAACGGCCCGAGCTGACCAGCGCCAAGATTATCGTCTCGGGTGGCCGCGCACTTAAAGATGCCGAGACGTTTCAGGCGACCATCCTGCCCCTCGCCGACAAGCTCGGCGCGGGCGTCGGCGCCTCGCGTGCGGCGGTCGATGCGGGTTACGTTCCCAACGATTATCAGGTCGGACAGACCGGCAAGATCGTCGCCCCCGAAGTCTATATCGCGGTCGGCATCTCGGGCGCGATTCAGCACCTTGCGGGGATGAAGGACTCGAAGGTCATCATCGCCATCAACAAGGATGAGGACGCTCCGATCTTCCAGGTTGCCGATGTCGGGCTCGTCGGAGATCTCTTCAAGATCGTGCCGGAGCTGGTGGAAAAGCTTTAATCATGGTTTGAGGGCCATCGGATCACCGATGCCTCTCCCCCTCCAAGCAGCGCTTTGGGGCCTTCTTTCGGGTTCGGCGCTCGTGTTTGGAGCTGCGCTCGCTTACCTGGTGCAAGTCCCCCCGCGTGTGCTGGCGGCGGTCATGGCGTTCGGCAGCGGGGTGCTGATTTCCGCACTGTCTTTCGAGCTGATGGACGAGGGCTACAAGACCGGCGGCATCTTTGCGCTCGCGGCGGGGTTCTTGTTTGGCGCCGCCTTATTCACAGGCGCCAACCGTCTGCTGGCGATGCGCGGTGCCAAGCACCGCAATCGATCTGGCGAGCAGCAACCCTCGGATGAAGGCAGCGGCA
>CBDUBW010000026.1:0-18531 GCA_965365485.1 uncultured Aquisediminimonas sp. | reverse complement strand
TATGGCAAATCGCCGATGGGCTATACGCTATTTGCCCGGTTGGCTGTGGGGCATTGACATAAGCTCCTCCCCATCTTGATGGGGAGAGGCTTTTGGAGGTTCCATGCGCTACTACGAAGACGTCGTTGTCGGAGAAAGGGCGAGCTACGGCCGCTATGACGTGACCCGTGAGGAAGTGATCGAGTTCGCTTCCAAATATGATCCACAGCCCTTCCATCTCTCTGACGAGGAAGCCGCGAAAACCCATTTCGGGCGGCTTTCCGCTTCGGGCTGGCATACTGCGGCGATGGCGATGCGTATGATGGTCGAAAATATGAAGGGCCAGCAATCGGCCGGGCTCGGCTCGCCGGGGATGGACGAGCTGCGCTGGATCAAGCCTGTCTATCCCGGCGACACGTTGCGGATCGAAAGCGAGACGCTCGAAAAGCGCCGCAGCGCCTCGCGGCCTGAAATGGGGCTGTTCAAGGGCCGCACTACCGTCTTCAACCAGCATGATGAGCCGGTGATGACGATGGTCTCGACAGGGCTGATCCGAACGCGCGATCCGGGCGGGAGCGACTAGGACAGAACGACCGCGCGCCCGCTTTCGCGGGAACAACGCGCCCTATTTGGTGCCCTTGAGCTTCTTCTCTTTCATCCAGATCTGCTGGTAGCTGGCCCAGCACAAACCCGCGAAGATCAGCAGGAAGACCATTGCCGCCAATCCGGCGCGCTTGCGATTTTCGGCCTTGGGTTCTGCGGCCCAGGTCAGGAAGGCGGTGACGTCCTTCGACATCTGCTTGATCGTCGGCTTGGGCGCGCCTTCGCCATAGGTGACCTGTCCGTCGGTCACCAGCGGCGGCGCCATGGCGAGGTTGAGGCTGTGGAAATAGGGGTTGTGGTGCAGCCCTGGCCCGGGCGCGGCATCGGGGAAGCGCTTGAGCAGTTCGGGCGAAGGCTCGCTATAGCCAGTCAGCAGCGAATAGACATAGTTCGAACCGTCGTGACGCGCCTTGGTGATCAGTGAGAGATCGGGCGGCACTGCATTGTTGTTGGCGGCGCGCGCGGCGACATCGTTCGGGTAGACGAGTGGGAAATTGTCCGCCGGAACCGCCTTGCGCGTCGCCGCTTCGCCCGTGTCCGGGTTGATCGACGGAACCTGGATCTCCCCGGCGATCGTCTTCACCTGCCCCTCGCTATACCCAATCTTCTGAAGATCGCGGATCGCGACGCGGTGGATCGAGTGGCAGGCCGAGCAGACTTCCTTGTAGACCTGGAAGCCGCGCTGAAGCTGCGCATTGTCGAACTTGCCGACCGGACCTTCGAACGAAAAGCCCGCATTGCGCGGATGCTTGTGGAACTCGCTATTCTCGACCGTTTCGGCAGGCGGGTCGCTGACGAACGACACCGCGCCGATGATCGCCGAGACCAGCAGCCAGCCTGTGAAGAACAGCCCGACGAGAAAGGCGAGAATGCGAACCATCAGTCAGGCGTCCTTATTCGGCAGGCTGCAGCGCGGGCGTGGCGATCGTTTCGCCGTCCTTGCCCTTCAAGACCGCTTCGGTGATCGAATAGGGCATCGGCAGCGGCCGCTCGATTCGCGACACGATCGGAAGGATGATCAGGAAATGCGCAAAATAATAAGCGCTGGCGATCTGGCTGATCATCACGAACGGCTCTTCGGCCGGCGCGCCGCCGCAATAGCCGAGAATCAGGACGCACGGGATCAGGCCAAACCAGAAGAATTTGCGATAGGTCGGCCGATAGTTGGACGACCTTACCGGCGATGTATCGAGCCAGGGCAGCAGAAACAGTAGCAGGATCGATGCGAACATCGCCAACACGCCGAGCAGCTTGGCCGGAATGAACAGGAAGTCGACGGTGAAGGCGCGGAGGATCGCGTAGAAGGGCCAGAAATACCATTCGGGCACGATGTGCGCGGGCGTCGAAAGCGGGTTCGCCGGGATATAATTATCGGCGTGACCCAGATAATTGGGCGCGAAGAACAGCAGGATTGCGAACACGATCAGGAAGATCGCGAGCCCGAAGCCGTCCTTGGCGGTGTAATAGGGATGGAAAGGCAGCGTATCCTGCTCCTCCTTGACCTCAACACCGGTCGGGTTCGACGACCCCGGAATATGCAGCGCCCAGATGTGCAGAATAATCACTGCAGCGATCACGAAAGGCAGCAAATAGTGCAGCGAGAAGAAGCGGTTTAGCGCTGCGTTATCGGGCGCATAGCCGCCGAGCAGCCAGGTCTGGATCGGCTCACCCACCAGCGGGATCGCGCCGAACAGCCCGGTGATGACCTTGGCGCCCCAGAAGCTCATCTGCCCCCAGGGCAGCACATAACCCATGAACGCGGTCGCCATCATCAGCAGGAAGATGACCAGGCCGAGCAGCCAGATCATCTCGCGCGGCGCCTTGTACGAGCCGTAATACAGGCCGCGAAAGATGTGCAGATAAACGACGATGAAGAACATCGAAGCGCCGTTGGCGTGGGCATAACGCAGGAACCAGCCGGCGTTGACGTCGCGCATGATGTGCTCGACCGAGTCGAACGCAACCGCCCCGTTCGCGGCATAATGCATCGCCAGGACAATGCCGGTGACGATCTGAATGACCAGCGCCGCGCCCGCCAGGACGCCGAAGTTCCAGAAGAAATTGAGGTTGCGCGGTACCGGATAGCCGGCACCGACGGCATTGTAGACGAAGCGCGGCAGAGGCAGCTTCTCGTCGAGATACTTCATGAAGCCGTTGGTCGGCTCGTATTGCTTCGCCCAGGAAAAGCTCATGCGCGTTCGTCCTTAGCCTACCTGAATGAGAGTATCGGAAGTGAAGGCGTATTCGGGCACTTCGAGGTTGGTCGGCGCCGGGCCTTTGCGGATGCGCGCCGCGGTATCATAGTGCGACCCGTGGCACGGGCAAAAATAGCCGCCGAATTCGCCGCGATTTTCCCCCGTCGCGGCACCCAGCGGAACACAGCCGAGATGCGTGCACACGCCCATCGTCACCAACCACTGCTGTTTGCCGGCCTTGGTCCGCTCCTCGAGCGTCTGCGGATCGCGAAGTTCGCTTGTCGAAACACTGTTGGCGGCCGCCATTTCTTCGGGCGTCAAATGGCGAACGAACAGCGGCTGCTTGCGAAACTCGGTCTTTATCGCCTGACCCGGTTCGATCGTCGAAACATCGACTTCTATCGATGCCAGCGCGAGCACGTCCGCGCTCGGGTTCATCTGATTGATCAGGGGCAGAACGATAACGCCCGCTCCGACGCCCGCAAAGCTGACGGCGGCGATATGAATAAAATCGCGACGGCGTACTTCGCCCCCGCCTTCCGCCAGGCTCACCTGATCAGTCTCGACCGTTGCCATGCTGAAACCCTGTCATTCTCATACGTGTCGAAATTGCGCGACCGCCGTGCATCCCGCGATGCGGAAAATCGGCGAATAGAGCAACCCCCTGCGCGTCTTCAGAGAGACGTTGGGTGGCGGCAATAGCGCCGTTGCCAGCAGTTGCAAACCGACAAAATGGCAGGATTTGCGGACTGCCCACGCCCGCGTCTACGATGCCTCATGCGCGTCGCTCTCTATCAGCCGGAGATTCCGGGCAACGCAGGCGCCATTTTGCGGCTCGCGGCATGCATGGGCGCCGGCGTCGATGTAATCGAGCCGACCGGTTTCGTTTGGTCCGATGCCAAGGTGAAGCGCGCGGCGATGGACTATATCGACCACGTCGAATTGGCTCGTCACGCCGATTGGGACCGGTTCCTGACGACGCGCAGCAGCCGGCTTGTGTTGCTTTCGAGCAAAGCGAGCAAGTCGCTCTACGATTTCGCGTTTCGGTCCGACGATGTCCTGCTGATGGGCCAGGAAAGCGCGGGCGTGCCCGATGCCGTGCGACAAGCGTGCGATGCGGCGGTACGCATCCCGCTCAATCCGGCGATCCGATCCTTGAATGTCGCCGTCGCCGCTGGCATCGCGCTGGCCGAAGCCTTGCGGCAGACAGGACAATTGCCTTCATGACTCTCACGCTCGATCCCCAGCAGCAGGCGGCGCGCACCTGGTTCGAAAGTCTGCGCGATCGCATATGCGCGACGTTCGTCGAGATCGAGCGTGAGGCCGGGAGCGACGCCTCTTTCGATTATGCCAGCTGGAATCGCGATGACGACCCGTCCGGCTCAGGCGGCGGCGGCGTGCGCGGGGTGATGAAGGGAAAGGTTTTCGAGAAAGTCGGAGTGAATGTCTCGACGGTGGGCGGCGCATTTTCGCCTGAATTCGCGCCGTCGGTTCATGGCGCGGGAGACGATCCCAGTTTCTTTGCGACCGGGATCAGCCTTGTCGCGCACATGGCCAATCCGCACGTGCCCGCGGTGCATATGAACACGCGATACCTCGTGACGCAGAAGCGCTGGTTCGGCGGCGGTGCCGATCTCAATCCGCCCATCCCCTATGACGAGGATACGGCGGATTTCCACGCCGCGTTAAAGGCCGCGTGCGATGCGCATCCGGTCGCCGATCACGCCAAGTTCAAGGCTTGGGCGGACGAGTATTTCTGGATCCCGCACCGAAAGGTTCACCGCGGCGTCGGCGGAATTTTCTACGATCATCTCGAGGGTGAGTTCGAAGCGGGTCTCGCCTTCACGCAGAGCGTCGGCGAGGCGTTTCTCAGCATCTATCCGCAGATCGTGCGTCGCCGCATGGCGATGCCGTTCGACGATGACGACAAGCAGCGCCAACTCGAATGGCGCGGCCGTTACGCCGAATTCAATCTGGTTTACGATCGCGGGACGCTGTTCGGGCTCAAGACCGGCGGAAATATCGACGCGATTTTGATGAGTCTGCCGCCGCTCGCTATTTGGCGTTGAGCTGGCGATACAGCGCCGCGGCGAGCAGGATCAGCGCCAGGCTGGTCCCTGCTCCGACCGCTGCCTGCAGCGTGGCGACGACCGCCGTCGCGGGCTCGTCGGGCAATATGAGTTGCACCAGCGATCCAAGCACCGCCGTGAGCGCGAAACCGCAAATGAAGGCGACCGACCAAACCAGCAGAACGAGCCCCGCCACGCGCCAGCCATTTCCGCGGGTCAAATCGAAGGAGCGCTGAAGCGCGGTCAGGGGGTTGGCAATGCGCTCCGCTACCAGCGCCGGCCCCGCGACCGATAGCCGCCCGAGCAGATAGATACCCGGCAGAACGAACAGAAATAGTCCTGCGAAGAAGACAGCGAATTGCGCCAGCCAATCGATGACGATGAACCCGAGAAGCAAGGTGGCCGCGCTCTTGATCGCTTCACCGACCGTCGATTTGCCGCGGTCGATCAGCAGCAGGAGCAGAGCCGCGGTGCCAAGCCAGATCGCGAGCTGGGTGACGAACAACAGCCCAAGATTGTCGCGCAGATAGGCGTTGATCAGCGCGATGCCCTCGGCATCGGGCGTCGGCAGCGTCGTCATCGGCGCCCATAACAGGCGCGCCAGGCCGGGGAGGAAAAGAAAACTTCCGGCGACGGTCGCGAGTAAAGCACGGTTGGCCCGGAACATGGCAACCACATCGGCCCAGGCAGCGTCGTAAGAAAGGCGCTTCATCGCCGCGCCCTTGCCGCCTCGGGCCCGGCTCCGCAAGCGACTTGCTTGGCGTGAGCGTTGCCGCCACTCAATCCGCCATGGACGAGTCGAAACCCGAATGGACGGTCAGTGAGGGACTGACGCCCTGGCCCGAAGCCTTCGCGACGATGGAAGCGCGCGCAGCCGCCATCGCGAACGGATCGGCGCGCGAGCAGGTCTGGCTGCTCGAACATCCCCCGCTCTACACGGCTGGCACCAGCGCGAACCCCGCAGAACTGCTCGATCCGCGCTTTCCGGTGTTTTCGGCGGGGCGCGGCGGGCGATACACTTATCACGGGCCGGGGCAGCGGATCGGCTATGTCATGCTCGACTTGGCAACGCGCGGACGCGATGTGCGCTGCTACGTCCACGCGCTCGAAGGCTGGGTGATCGCTGCACTCGCGCAGCTGGGCGTCGAGGCATGGCGTGCCGAAGGCCGGATCGGCATCTGGACCGAGGATCGCGGACGCGAAGCGAAGATCGGCGCGATAGGCGTGCGGGTGCGAAAGTGGGTCACGCTCCACGGCTTCTCAGTCAACGTCGCGCCCGATCTTTCGCACTTCGCCGGGATCGTGCCGTGTGGGATCGCGGAGTTCGGGGTGACCAGCCTTGCAGCGCTTGGCGTCGATCACGGGATCAAATCGCTCGACTGCGCGTTACTCGAGGCTCTGCCCGCATTTCTGGAAGCGGTAAACAGAGCGCCGCAAAAAATCGCTTGAGCGGATAAAGCGAATCGCTTAATGTCCACCACGATTTGGGTGTTAAGGGCAAATGCCCAACCAGATCTTTTCATGCCTTGGGAGTTTCAAAATGCGCAAGATTGCTACGCTTTCGATGGTTGCTGCCGCTTCGCTTTTTGTCGCCGCTTGCGGTGGCAGCGAGCCCGCCGCGACCGACAACGCCACCGTCACCGAAATGAACGCGGGTGACGCGATGGAAGGCACCACCAATGACTCGATGACCGGTGTCGATGCCGGCATGGGTGCGGACGCCAACATGTCGGCCGACAACATGATGGGTTCGAACATGTCGGGTGACATGTCGGGCAACATGTCGGGCAACATGACCGACTCGATGTCGAACAGCACCAAGTAAGCTCTCGAGCTCACTGCTGTGAAAATCAGGGCCGTCCGGGCGACCGGGCGGTCCTTTTTCATTTGTCGATCGAGGGCTCAAGCCGTTATGGCGCGCCGAAGCTCGTAACGGGAATGGTTCGATGACGCGTAAAGTTGTTTTGGCTACGGTCGCGCTGGCTTTGGCTGCGGCGCCTGCATCCGCGCAATTCTATTGGAAACCCGCCGACGTTTCCGGGCCCCCGATGGCGGGTTACGAGGCCGGCGCGGGGGTGCCGCTGCCGGGCGCAACCCCAGTCGAGCAGAAAGCTGCCATCATATGGAACGTGCGCTCGGCGCTCAATGTCGCCGCGCTGCAATGCGGGTTCGAGCCGACGCTCCGAACGCTCGAAAATTACAACGCGATTTTGACCAATCACAGCGCGGAATTGGCGGCATCTTTCAACACGCTCTCGGCCTATTTCAAGCGGGTCAACAAGACGCCGGCATTGGGCCAGAAGGCGCTCGATAGCTTCGGCACGAAGACCTATTCCGGCTTTTCGACGGTGCAGTCGCAGCTCGAATTCTGCGCGACAGCGGGACGTGTCGGGCGGATCGCGCTGTTCACGCCGCGCGGTCGTTTCGTGACGCTTGCCGAGGAGCATCTGCGCGAATTGCGCAACGCGTTGCAGCGCAGCGGCGAGCAGCAATTCCGCTTTGCCGCGCCTAATCTCAAGCTGCCGACGCCCAATTTCGACGCGAAATGCTGGAAGAAAAACAAGTATAATCCGGCCTGCGGATCGCTTTGAGGATATTGCTGGCAGGAGGCAGCGGCCTGATCGGCGGGCTGCTGATCCCGCTGCTGGCGGAGAATGAGCTGACATCGATCGGGCGGCGCGCGACAGGCCGTGGGCGGGAACTGATCGGGCCGGTTGGCGAATGGCCGAAACTGATCGACGGGCATGGGTTCGACGTCGTGATTTCGACATTGGGGACGACGATCCGGCAGGCGGGATCGCAGGCGGCATTTGCGGCGATCGACAGGGACGCGGTGCTCGCGATCGCGAAGGCCGCGGGCAATGCCGGGGCGCGGCACGCAATCGCCGTAACTTCGGTCGGCGCGAATGCCGCGTCGTCCAACTTCTACCTGAAAACCAAAGGCGAAACCGAGGGCGGTTTGCGCGCGATCGGGTTTGCGCGCCTCGATCTGCTCCGGCCCGGACTGCTGCGCGGCGCGCGCAACGGTCCGGCGCGCCCCGCCGAACGCATTGCCGCCGCGATCAGCCCGCTGACCGACCTCCTGACCCCCGCCGTGTTCGACCAGTATCGCTCGATCGCGGCCGCCGATGTCGCGCACGGAATCGCGACCTTGGTTGCAAGAGGCGGTGACGGCGCGCATGTTCATCACAATCGCGAAATTCTGGCGTTGGCAAAGAATTATCACACTATCTGATTTTTCCTATTGACAGCGCGACGCTGCTCTGGCAGAATTGGGAAGGATCGAGAGTTGCGCCCGATTCGCTCGCGTTGCCAATGCGATCCGGTTGCGGCTAAGGCCCGCCCTCCCCTCTATCTCCAGACCGGACTCTCTGTGACCACCCTCTACGCCCGCTTCGCTGCCGCGCTCGACGAAATTCTCGCCAGCACGGCCGAATTGGCGGCGCTCGATCGCGGCAGCGTGACGGTCGAGCCTCCTCGTGATGCCAGCCACGGCGATCTTGCAACCAACGCCGCAATGGTTCTCGCCAAGCCCGCCAAGATGAACCCGCGCACTGTCGCCGAGATGCTCAAGCCGAAGCTGGCCGATGTTGCGGGCGTGTCCTCGGTCGAAATAGCGGGGCCTGGGTTCATAAATCTGCGTTTGCACGACGATGTTTGGCGTGAAGAGTTACGGACGATCGCCGACGTCGGCGTGGACTATGGCCGCTCCGATCTCGGCGCGGGCAAGACCGTGAACGTCGAATATGTTTCGGCCAATCCGACCGGGCCGATGCACATGGGCCATTGCCGCGGCGCGGTGGTCGGCGACGCGCTCGCCAATCTGCTGGAATATGCCGGGCACAAGGTGATCCGCGAATATGTGATCAACGACGCGGGAAGCCAGGTGCAGACACTCGCGCGGTCGGCGCATCTCCGATACCGCGAAGCACTGGGGGAGGAAATTGGCGAGATTCCCGATGGTCTTTACCCGGGCGATTATCTGATCCCTATCGGGAAGGCGCTCGCTGCCGAATTCGGCAATCGCTACGCCGCCGTGCCTGAAGAGGAGTGGCTCGACCTATTCCGGGTCAAAACGGTCGACGCGATGATGGATCTGATCAAGGCGGACCTCGCGCTGCTCGGCATCCATCACGACGTCTTCGCATCGGAAGCAGCGCTGCAGGCGGCCGGCAAGCCCGAGGCAGCGGAAGCGCGGCTGCGCGCCGAGGGACTGATCTATGATGGCGTTCTCGAAGCGCCGAAGGGCGAGGTCGATCCAGACTGGGAGCCGGTCACCCTGCCGTTGTTTCGATCGACCGCATTCGGCGACGATCAGGATCGCCCCATCCGCAAGTCCGACGGCAGCTGGACCTATTTCGGCGCGGACATGGCCTATCATTTCCAGAAGGCGGAGAGCGCCGACGCGCTGATCGACATCTGGGGCGCCGACCATGCCGGCACCGTCAAGCGAATCAAGGCGGCGGTGCAGGCGCTGACACGCCAAGAAACCGGCGAATCCAAGCCGTTCGACGTCAAACTCATCCAGATGGTGCGGCTGCTACGCAACGGCGAGCCGGTCAAAATGTCCAAACGATCGGGCAATTTCGTCACCCTTGCCGATGTCGTCAACGAAGTCGGCAAGGATGTCGTCCGCTTCACCATGCTGACGCGCAAGGCCGATGCGCAGATGGATTTCGACTTCGCCAAGGTGGTCGAGGCGTCAAAGGACAATCCGGTCTTTTATGTCCAGTACGCACATGCGCGGATCGCGAGCCTGGGGCGGAAGGCGGCTGAAATCCTCCCCGTTCACGGGGAGGGGAACCGCGCAGCGGTGGAGGGGGCGCTGGGTCTCTCCGAGCGCGAAGACGGCCCCCGCCCCCCCTCCGCCTCGGCTGCGCCGAGCCACCTCCCCGTGAACGGGGAGGATTTAACTTTGCTCGATGCCGAAGATCTCGAAATCGCGAAACTCGCGGCACAGTTTCCGCGCGTGGTCGAAAGTGCTGCGGCGACGCGTGAGCCGCATCGGATCGCTTTCTATCTCTACGATCTCGCCGCTGCCTTCCACGCTTGGTATAATCTGGGCAATGATCGCCCGGATCGAAGGATATTGGTGGTTAATAACGCCGCGTTAACCTTGTCGCGACTTTTCTTGGCCAGAGCCATCGGGCAAATTATCGCTAACGGCCTGTCAATCATGGGGGTGACAGCCGCCGAGGAGATGTGAGTATGACCGACACGACCGCCGATCGCGAGCTGGGGTTGCAGGAAGAAGACCGCCTCCCCTGGCTCGAAGCCGTCGAAACCGACGATGAGGAAGAAAGCTTTTCGCCGACCAAGACAATCGGCTTTGTCGTCGCGGCGCTGTTGGCTCTGGGGCTGATCGTCGGCGGGGTGATGTGGCTGCGTGGCCAGCGCGAAGCGCCGAGCGGTGACGGCACGCTGATCGCCGCGCAACAAGGCGACTATAAGGTTCGTCCCGATGAGCCCGGCGGCATGAAGGTCGAAGGCCAGGGCGACTCCGCTTTCGCCACCTCCGAAGGCAAGGAAGCCAACGGCCAAATCGATCAGGGCGCCTTGCCCGAAACGCCGATGACGGCGCAAAAAGGCGCTGCACCTGCCAAGCCGGCGATCGGCGCGGCCAAGCCTGTCGTCACTGCGGTCGTACCGGAAAGCAGCAGGCTAGCGCCGCCCAATGCCGCGAAGATGCCGAACGCGCCGATGCCGACCAGCAGCGGCGGCGTCGTTCAGCTCGGCGCATTCGGATCGGCGGCGGTCGCCGAGGCGGCTTGGACGCGTCTCACCGCGGCCAACCCCTCGCTGGCCAAGCTGCAGAAGAGCGTCATGCAGGCCAATGTCGGCGGCAGCACGGTATACCGCTTGCGCGCCAACGCGGGCAGCCCTGCCGCGGCGGCGGCGGTGTGCAAGCAGGTCAGCAACTGCATGGTTGTGCGATAAATTTCGATCCTCCGCCTCCAAAGGCGGCGGAATGCTTCACGCTGCCATCAACCGCGGTCGGTAGGCCAAATCCTCCGCCCCCAGGTCCAGCTCGTGCAAACGGCATGGCACCGATGCCCCGCGCGCCCGGCAATGGCGCGCGACAATCTCGCCGGTGGGACGGAAGCCCAGCTTTTCAAGCACTTTGCCCGATGCCGGATTGTCGACGAAATGACCCGAAACGAGCCGCGCCTGCCTGAGCGTATCGCGCGCGATCGCGATGACCGCGCGCGCGGCCTCGGTCGCGAAACCCAGCCCCCAATAGGGACGCGCGATCCAGTAGCCGAGTTCGAGCGCGCCGCGCTCTTCATCGGGCACGACGCCGACGCCACCGATGAGGCGCGGTACGCCGCCGGTCCGCAGGCTGATGACGAAATCGGCATGACCCTCGTCCCGCGGCAGCGCGAGGAACTGTTCGGCATCGGCGACCCGATAGGGCGATGGTGCGCGCGCGAGCTTGCGCAATATGGCTTCATCGCCGATCGCCGCGGCGAGCGCGGGCGCATCTTCCGCCCATCCGGGCCGCAGCAACAGTCTTTCGGTACGCGCGAACATGATCGTCTCCTCCCGCCCCGCTACTCGCGCGGCGTGACCGCGCTGTGACATTGGGCATGTTTGGGAAGACGAAAAAGGGAAGGCGGGGTGGTCCCGTCTTCCCTTGTGAACGCCCGGACTGAAACCGGGCCTTCGGGCCACCCCCTGGAGGCGGCCCGTGCTGGATCGCCCTATGTTATTCGGCCGCGACCGGCATAATCTCTACCGCACAGAATTTGCGGCCGAGCTTGCCATCGTGGAATCGGACGCGACCGTCGGTCAGCGCGAACAAGGTGTGATCCTTACCGATACCGACATTGGTGCCCGGATACATTTTGGTGCCGCGTTGACGGACGAGGATGTTGCCTGCGATCACGGCCTCGCCACCGAACTTCTTGACGCCGAGACGGCGGCCAGCAGAATCGCGACCGTTACGCGATGAACCGCCTGCTTTCTTATGTGCCATGGGACGCTAACTCCTTATTCGCTCGCGGGCGCGGTTTCGGCCTTGGGGGCCTTCTTCGCGGCGGGCTTCTTCGCGGGCTTGGCTTCCGCAGCGGGAGCAGCCTCGACCGGCGCAGCCTCTGACTTGGCGGCCTTCACCTTCTTCTGCTCGCCGCCGATCGCGGTGATCTTGAGGATCGTGTGCTGCTGGCGGTGGCCGGCGCGACGACGATAATTGTGACGACGCTTCTTCTTGAAGACGAAGATCTTGTCCGCCTTCGCCTGCGCGACGATCTCCGCCGACACCGTCAGGCCGCTGACATCGCCTTCGCTCGCGAACAGCACGTCGCCAAGCGACACGGTGTCACCGGCTTCCCCGCCGAGCTTCTCGACGACGATCTTGTCTCCAGCGGCAACGCGATACTGCTTGCCGCCCGTGCGCACGACTGCGAACATGGCTCTCACTTCTTCTTCAAATGCTTGCCCGCGCGGAAACGGCCCGCAGGAGAACCCGCGCGGAAAGCGGGCCGATTAGGCGGCAGTCCGTGCGCTGTCAACCGATTCCCGGGCGATTGCCGCGGCGAAGCTTGGTCGTTCGGTCAGGCGGCCGTACCAGTCCTGGGTTCTGGGTCCAAGCTCCTCGACCAGCCTGAAGCCGGACGACAGATGCACCGCATATCCGACGCAGATGTCGGCAATGGTGAATCGGCCCGCAACCAGCCAGTCGCGCCCGTCCTCGAGCGCAGTCTCGATGCTCTTCGCACGGCCGAGGAAGAAGCCCTTATAATCCTCGACCGCCTGCGCCAGCCGCCGCTCGGGCGGCTCGACGCGAGTGTAGCGCAACATGATGGCGAGAGGGAACGCCAGTGTCGCGTCGCTCCTGTGAAGCCAATTCATATATGGCCAATAGTCGGCTTCATCGGCCAGCACCTCGAGCGGGGTCCCCTGCGCGATGCGCTGGCAGATCGCGCCGCTTTCGGTGAGCATCATGCCCGCTTCCTGCCACGCCGGCACGGTGCCGAGCGGATTGATCTCCTTAAACTCCTTCGCAAAGGCGCGCGGCGGGAACGGCCAGATCTTGAGCTCGACAGGGAAACCCGCTTCCTCCACGGCCCAAAGGCAGCGAAAGGATCGTGCGCCCTTGCAGTGATGCAGTATCGGCAGGGTCATGCGGCAACCTCCGGTGCGCGTTCGATGGCCAAGCGGTGCTCGCGCCAGGCGATGTAGAGCCCGCTGGCGACGATGAGCGGCGCGCCGATCCAGGTGGTCGATGACGGTAGACGGTCCCAGACCAGCCAGCCGAACAGCGTCGCCCAAATGAGACTCGAATAATCCATCGCGATCACGGTTGAAACCGGTGCGTAGCGTAGACTTCCAGTAAGGCAAATCTGCCCAATCCCGCCCGTGATGCCGATGCCCATAAGCAGACCCCATTCGTAGGGATCGTGCGGCGTCATGTACCAAGGCAGCAGCAAGCCGAGCGGCAAAATGCTCAAGGCCGCGAACCAGAAGACGATCGTCGCAGACGCCTCCGTCCGCGTGAGGTCGCGAACCTGGATCGAGATCAGCGCGACCATGAACGCGCCGGCAAGCGCGACCATCGCCCCGATCAAGGGAATGTGGCCGTCACCCGGTTGCGTGACAATCAGCGTACCGACGAATCCGACGACGACCGCACCGGCGCGGTGAATGCCGACATGCTCCTTCAAGATGACGAACGACAGGATCGTCGCGAACAGCGGCATGGTGAAGCTGATGCTCGTCGCCTCCGCGAGCGGCAGAAGCATGACCGCGCCGAAATTGCTGACCATGCCGATCATTCCGAGCGCGCTGCGCGCGGCATGCTTGCCGATACGGGAAGTTTTGAGGCTGGCGAGGCCGGCGCCGAACATCACCCAGACAAGTACCGCGGGCAATGCGAAAAGCTGCCGCCAGAAAAGCAGTTCGGGCAGCTTCACGCCTGCTTCCCCGGCAAGCTTGATCAGAAGCAGCATGAAAGCCAGCAGCGCGATCGCGATCAGGCGCAGCGCCATCCCGAACAGGCGGCGGTCGGCAGGAAGCGGCGGGGCGGACATTGCCCCACGTGCATAAGAGTGGCGGCCAGCCGCGCAAGCGCGGCGTTGGCGTCAGACCTTGGGGCGGCGGTTCTTATACTTGCTGTAGGCAGCGACGCCGAGCACGGCGGCGAGGCCGAGCGGACCCATCCTGCGGATCGCGCGCCCGGCGACCGCGCCGATGATCGCGCCCTTCACCCCTGAATCGCCGTCACGCCGGTCGATCGCCGCCCCGGCAAGTGTCGAAAGCAAACCCATAATGTCCTCCTGAAAAGTCGCTGGGGTAACGAGCCGAGGTCATCAGGGTTCCGCTCGCCTTGCCGCCCCCTGCCCGCTTCGCTATCCGCCCTGCCGCATGAAACACGCCCTTTCGACGACGCGCCAGCAGAATTTCGCCGCCTGGTACCAGGAGGTCATCGCCGAAGCTGATCTCGCCGAGGAATCGGGTGTGCGCGGCTGCATGGTGATCAAGCCCTGGGGCTATGGCATCTGGGAGCGCATTCAGCTGCTGATGGATCGCCAGATCAAGCTGGCGGGCGTCGAGAACTGCTACTTCCCGCTCTTCATCCCTCTCTCCTTCTTCGAAAAGGAGGCCGATCATGTCGAGGGCTTTGCCAAGGAAATGGCGGTCGTCACCCACCATCGGTTGGTGAAAGGCGAGAAAGGAGGGCTGGTGCCTGATCCCGCCGCAAAGCTCGAAGAGCCGCTGGTGGTTCGGCCCACGTCCGAAACCGTCATCGGCGCTGCGATGGCGCGCTGGGTGCAATCTTGGCGCGATCTGCCGCTGCTGACCAATCAATGGGCGAACGTCGTGCGCTGGGAGATGCGGACGCGGATGTTCCTGCGCACCAGCGAGTTCCTTTGGCAGGAAGGCCATACCGCTCACGTCGATCGCGACGAAGCGATGGCGGAGACATTGCGCGCGCTCGAAATGTATCGCGCATTTGCCGAAGGACCGCTGGCGATGCCGGTGATCGCGGGCGAAAAGCCAGAGCATGAGCGCTTCCCCGGAGCAGTCGCGACATACAGCATCGAAGCGATGATGCAGGACGGAAAGGCGCTGCAGGCAGGCACATCGCATTATCTCGGCACCGGCTTTGCCGAGGCTTCGGGCATCAAATATCAGGACAAGGAAGGCGGCCAGCAATTTGCGCATACGACAAGCTGGGGGGTTTCGACGCGGCTGATCGGCGGCGTGATCATGACCCATGGCGACGATGACGGGCTGCGCTGCCCGCCGATGATCGCACCGCAGCAGATCGTGATCGTGCCGATGCTGCGCGACGATGAGGGCGACGCGGCGGTGCTCGATTACTGCCGCTCATTGGCGAGTGAATTGCGGAGCCTGAGCGCCTTTGGCGATCCGGTGCGCGTGCTGCTCGATACCAAGGCGATCAAGGCGCAGACCAAGCGCTGGGGGTGGGTCAAGAAGGGCGCGCCGATCATCGTCGAGGTCGGCCCGCGCGATGTCGCGGAGGGCAAGGCCGCGGTGATCCGGCGCGATCGGCTTTACGGCGACAGCGGCAAGCTCGCGACCGCGTTCACACCGCGCGGCGAGTTCGTCGCAAACGCGGCGGCGATGCTCGAAGACATTCAGTCCTCCCTCCATGCGGAAGCCAAGGCGCGGCTGGATGCCAACATTGCCCGCGACGTCGCCGACCTCGCCGCGTACTTCAAGGGCGACGAGGCTAGGTTCGCGGGTTGGGTCGAGGTGCAATGGTCGCGCCCGACCGGGGCAGCGCTCGACAAGGTCGTCGAGCAGTTGAAGGCGCTCAAGCTGACGGTGCGGAATGCCTCGCTCGACGCGGCCCCTGCGGATGGGACGTGCTTCTTTACCGGTGATCGGGCGGTCGAACGGGTATTGGTTGGGAGAACCTATTAGAATTTCGGCGGCCAGGGCACGAAGCTCGACGTCTTCCGCACATAAGCCTCATAGCCCGGCCGCGATTTTTTAAGGCCACGTTCGAGCATCGGGACGCCGCTAAGCTTCGTGAGCAGGTAGGTGATAGTGATTGGCCCAATGACGCTCACCAGGCCCAATGTCGTTTCCGCAGAGATCAGCCAGATGCCCCACCACGTCAGCGCGTCGCCGAAATAATTGGGGTGGCGCGTGTAACGCCACAATCCGGTGTCGAGCACTTTGCCCTTGCTGCCGGGATGTTCGCGGAAACGCATGAGCTGCCAATCGCCGACCGTTTCAAAAGCGATTCCCGCGACAGCGATCCAGATGCCGATATGCGCCAACGTACCGGTGTTCGAAGGCCGGAACGGGATCTGCCCCAATTGGGCGGGCAGACAGACGATGTATAGCAGCACCGTCTGCATCGCGAAGACTTGAAGTCCTGCGGTCTTGGCGAAGCTCCAGCCTTTCGACTGCATCGCGTGGCCGATGATCTTCGTGTAGCGCGCATCCTCGCCCTGCTTGCGCCACCTCAGATAAAGATGCGTCCCAAGCCGCAACCCCCAGATGCTGGTGAGCAAGGTGATCCAGAACATGCGGTCGGGCGAACCGTCGGCTTGGAGGCACGTCGCCCATGCGAGCATCACCATGCCGAGCGGCCAGATCGCATCGATGAACGAGACGTCGCGTATGCGAACGCTCACCCACCACAATGCGAGCATTGCGAGGGCGAGCAGGATCGCATTGATTGCCAGGATTTGCGCCACTCCTGCGCCCTCCCCGACGCCCCGGTTACCTTACCCGCGGGCCTCCGAACGGCAAGGGAGGCGGGGGACGCCGGTCGCGGCGCGGCATCTGCGCCTGATAGGCATGGCCGCAATGCTGGACGCAATAGGGGAAGCCCGGATTCACCTTCTCACCGCAGAAGTGAAAATCAGGCTCGCCCGGATGGCCGAGCGGCCATTTGCAAATCCGCTCGTTAAGATCGAGCAGGCTCGTCTTGTCGGCATATTCAGGTGCGATCTTGGCAGCGACCAGCCGCCGCGGCGGCGCGGGCGTTGCGGGCGGGGCCTGATCCCCCGGCCCTTGCCGCAGAAAGCCGCCAGGGCCGATCGACCGAAGTTGCGCGCCGGTAGGCGCATTGGGGTTTGTCGCGAGCGGGATCGGGGCATTGACCGGCTGACGCGGCGGCACGGGCGCGGCCGCGCGTGGCGCAACCGGCGCGGGTGCAGGCTCAGGCTGGGCTTCGATCGGGCGCGGTCTGGGCGCAGGCGCGGGCGCGGCCTTGGGTTCGGGCCGTGCAGGCGCGGCGGCAGCCTCTTCGGCACCCTTTACGGGCGATGGTCGCGATTGAAGATCGAGGCGATGCGCCTTGCCGATCACCGCGTTGCGGCTGACGCCGCCCAATTCTTCCGCGATCTGGCTCGCGGTCATTCCCTTTTCCCACATGGCCTTCAAGCGTTCGATGCGTTCGTCAGTCCAGGACATGAATACCCCTGTTAGGCTATATGCTTGCGGCCAATGGCATCGCCCGATAGGCGAACGACCGATGAACGGCGAGTCAGAAATTTCCGCGATGGCCGAACCTGGCGTCGCCGTGATCAAACGGGTCAACTGGGCCGGTCTGTGGGCGCTTTATGTGAAGGAGGTGCGGCGCTTTTTCAAGGTCCACACGCAGACGATCTGGGCGCCGGCGCTGACCACCTTGCTTTATTTGGTGATTTTTACCGTATCGCTCGGCGGCACCGGACGGACCTCGCTCGGCGTACCTTTCGCAGATTTTCTCGCCCCCGGTCTTATCATGATGGGGATGATGCAGAACGCCTTCGCCAATTCGAGTTTCTCGCTGCTCGTCGGCAAAATCCAGGGAACCATCGTCGATTATCTGATGCCGCCGCTTTCGAACGCGGAACTGCTGGCCGGGATCACCGCCGCGGCGGTGACGCGCGCGGTGCTGGTCGGTTCCGCAATCTGGGCCGCGATGCTGTTCTGGCCGGGCGTTCATGTCGCGCCCGATCATGTATGGGCGATAGCCCTGTTCGGGCTGCTCGGATCGTCGATGCTTGCGCTGATGGGGGTGCTGACTTCGATCTGGGCTGAGAAATTCGATCACGCCGCCGCTATCACCAACTTCGTGGTCGCCCCGCTGGCGCTGCTGTCGGGCACCTTTTACTCCGTCGACAAGCTTGCCCCCGCCTTCGCAGGCATCAGCCACGCCAACCCGTTCCATTACGCGATCTCAGGCTTCCGCTACGGCTTCATCGGTGAGAGCGACATTCCGCTGGGATTCGGAGCGGCGCTTCTGGTCGTTCTTAACCTCGTGCTCGGCGCGGCTGCCTACCTGCTGTTGCGCAGCGGCTGGAAACTCAAGAATTAGGACCCGTGCCCGGGGGTTGTCGCCGCGCCGCCCCAAGATTATAGGCGTTAAAGCAGGCGGTCTTTCGGCCGCCTTTTTCGTTTTGGGAGGGAATCATGGCGATCACGCCGCTCATGCCTGTTTATCCGCGCTGCGGGTTCCGGCCGGTGCGAGGCGAGGGCTGCTATCTGATTTCCGAAGACGGTCGCCGCGCGCTTGATTTTGCGAGCGGGATCGCCGTCAACGCGCTCGGCCATGGCCACCCGCATCTGGTCAAAGCGATCGCCGACCAGGCGGCAACGCTGATGCATGTCTCGAACCTCTACGGAAGCCCCCAGGGCGAGGCGTTCGCGCAGCGGCTGGTCGATAACAGCTTTGCCGATACCGTCTTCCTGACCAATTCGGGCGCCGAAGCGGTCGA
>CBDUBW010000025.1:0-18765 GCA_965365485.1 uncultured Aquisediminimonas sp. | reverse complement strand
TCGCCGTTTTCGAGCCAGCGATCGGGTTCGAAGGTCTTGGCCTCCATCCCCCATTTGCGGCCGTCATCATCCAATTGCGCGATCCAGAAACGATCGGCCTCGTGCGGGCCTTCGATCGGCACGCCCAGCTCTGCGGCGAGGATGCCCGATTGCCCGCAATGATCGAGATGGCCGTGCGTCAGCAGGATCTTTTCGACCGTCACGCCCTTTTGCTTGGCGGCGCCTTTGAGCAATTCGAGATCGCCGCCCGGATCGGTGAAGGCGCCGCGCATCGTTTCGGTGCACCAGATCAGGCAGCAATTCTGCTGCAGCGGCGTGACGGGCAGGATGACGGCTTGCATGCTCATGCGCGGTCACATGGCGACCGCGCACGAGCGTTGCAAGCGGCTACATCTTCATGCTCGCCAGTTCGGCGATGTGCTTTTCGACGACCGGCTTGATTTCGCCGGCCGCCGTCTTGAGCGAAGGCGTGTCTCCGCCAGCCGCATAGGCGCTATGGAGTTCGAGCGCCTTCTGGTGCGCGGCGCGCTGATGCTTGAGATAGACCGCGTCGACCGTGTCGGCGGACGCTGCCTTGATCTCATCGACCATCGCTTGTTGCTCGGCGTCGAGCTTGGGCGGTGGGACCGTCATGTTCGCCGATTGAGCCGCCGCCTTGATCTTGGCGGTCGATTCATTGTGGTTCGCGATCATCATGTTGGCGAATTTCTTGACGTCCGCATTCTGGGTCTTGGCGAGCACAGCGTTCGACGAATCGATTTCGAATTTGTCGCCTGCGCCGGCCTTGGCGATGTAGTCCGCTGCGGGCACCGCCGCCGCCATCGCCATGTTGTCGCCTGCCATCGCAGTGTCGTTCATCGACATATCGGCTGACATATTGTCGACGGCCATGTCAGTATTGTCGCTTGTCACGGTCTCGGTGCCGCCGCACGCGGCAAGCGAAAGCGCCATCGCGGTGGCTGCGGCAAGGGTCACAAACTTCATCGTGTCTCTCCCAAAAATGATTTGGGAGAACGGTAAGCCGCCACAAAGGGTTCCGCGCTGACCTGTGTTACTTGCCGAGCAAAGTCTTTTCCCAGAAGCCCAGCGTCGACCAGAACTGATAGTCGATATTCTCCTTCTTGCCGAAGCCATGGCCTTCGTTCTGGCCGAGCAGATGCCACGCCGTGCCGCCGCCCGCGCGGACGGCCTTGACGATCTGATCGGCTTCGGACGCTGGCACGCGCGGATCGTTGGCGCCGGTGACAATCAGCAGCGGAGTCTTGATCTTGGCGACGTTGGTAAGCGGGCTGATCGCCATCAGTTTTTCGCGCTGCTTGGGATCGCGTTCATCGCCATATTCGACACGGCGCAGATCGCGGCGGTAGCTTTGCGTGTTTTCAAGAAAGGTGACGAAGTTGGAGATCGCGACAGTGCAGGCCGCGCCCTTCAGCCGCGGGCCGTAAAATACCGCGCTGGCATAGCACATATAGCCGCCATAGCTGCCTCCGGTGACCGCAAAGCGGCTCGCGTCGAGCGCGGGATCCTTGGCCAACCTGTCGAGAAACGCTCCGATATCCTTGACCGAATCCTCGCGCTTGAACGGTCCGTTGTCGCGGCTGACGAAGGTTTTGCCATAGCCGGACGAGCCGCGGACATTGGGGTAGAAGATCGCGATCCCAAGCTCGTTGAGCAGATAATTGTTGCGGCCTTGATAAGCCGGCCGCGTCTGCGCCTCGGGCCCGCCATGGATGTTGACGATCAGCGGACGCTTGCCGGGGAACTTGGCGGGATCGGGACGGTACAGAAAGCCCGAGACCGTGAGCTTGTCGAAACTTGCGACCTCGATCAGCTGCGGCTCGACATTCTTGTTCGCGTCGAGTCCGCCGGTTTCGCTCTCGGTCCAGCGCGTGACCGCCAGCGTCTCAGGATTGACGCTGTAAGCATCCGAGGCGCTGCGGGCCGAGGCAAAGCTGATGCCGATATCGCCCCAATCGGCGATCTCTAGCGCGCCGATCACCCCCGCGGGCAAGGCCGTGACGGTGCGCGCGCTGCCGCTCGCTGGATCGAGCAACTTCAATTTGCTCATTCCCGCTTCGTTGACGACATAAGCGATGAACCTGCCGTCCTTCGAGATGTCGAAGGCCTCGACGTCCCAATTCTCCGCAGGTGCGCGCGGCGTGAACTTGCCGGTGGCGGGGTCGAGCGTGCCGAGCCGCTGAAAGTCGCTGCCTTCGTCCGACGTCACCCACAATGTCCCGTCGGGGGCGAACTGCGCGTCCCCGTAAGCAATGTCCTTGGCGGTATCGCCGATCGGCGTCATCGCGCCGCTGGCAAGATCGAGCCGGTAAAGATCGCTGTTGGTGATCGACTTATATTCGACCGCGATCGCGCTTCTGTTGTCGGGCGAGATCGATGTGATCGCCCAGCCTCCGCCCTGAACCTGTGCGACCATGCGGTTGCTCGCCGGGTTGCGCGGATCGATGACATAGAGATCCGAATCGGTGCCGTTGCGGCGTGTCGAGCTGTACGAAAGCAGGCTGCCATCGTCGCTCCACACACCCATTTCATTGCGGCTCTTGCCATCGGTGAGCAGGTTCAGCTGACCTTCGCTGAGCGTGTAGAGTTGGAAGAATTCATTGCCGCCAACGTCTTTCTGGACAACCAGCACATCGCCCTTGCCCGGCGCCCAGCCGGCGCGGAAGACGGGTTCGGCCTCGAAGCTCAACTGCTTGCGATCGGCGCGCGGCGCGGCGACGCGGTGAATCTGCGCGGTGTTTGCGAAGCGCGTCGCGATCAGCATCGATCTGTCCGTAGGGTGCCAGCCAATGAGGCTCGCCTGGCGAAATTCAAGATAGGGCCGCGTTTTGACCGCGAGTTCGGCCGGCACCGGTGGCAGGCCGTCGGCGACGAGCGCCGCGGGCTTTTCGACTGTTTGGGCAAGGGTGGGGGTAGTGGTGACGAGGAGCGCAGCAGCAAGGGTGAAACGCATGAGTTACTCCAAGAAATTTCTATGAAATGCGCCTATCGCCGCGCAGCGCCGCGTCAACACTCCACCACATTTACCGCCAACCCGCCGAGCGATGTCTCCTTGTAACGCTCGCTCATGTCGAGCCCGGTTTTGCGCATCGTTTCGATCACCTGATCCAAACTCACCCGGTGGGTGCCGTCGCCGAGCATCGCCAGCCTAGCCGCCTCGATCGCCTTCACGCTGCCGACGGCGTTGCGCTCGATGCACGGCACCTGCACCAGCCCGCCGACAGGATCGCAGGTCAGGCCGAGATTATGTTCCATCCCGATTTCAGCGGCATTTTCGGTCTGAGCCGGAGTCGCGCCCAATGCCGCCGCCAAGCCAGCCGCCGCCATCGAACAGGCCACGCCCACCTCCCCTTGGCAGCCGACCTCGGCACCCGAGATCGACGCATTCTCCTTGAACAGCGATCCGATCGCCGCCGCGGTCAGCAGGAAATCCTCCGCACCGCGTTCGGACGCGGTGGGGATGAAGCGTTCGTAGAAGCGCAGCACCGCGGGCACGATCCCCGCCGCGCCATTGGTCGGCGCGGTAACGACGCGGCCGCCAGCCGCATTCTCCTCATTGACCGCAAGCGCCCAGAGATTGACCCAGTCGATCACCGTCAGCGGATCGGAGAGCGCGCGCTCCTGCCGCGCGAGGAGCTTGGCGTGAATATCGGGCGCGCGGCGTTTGACATCGAGCCCGCCGGGCAAAATACCTCCGGTTGCGATGCCGCGATCGATGCACGCCGACATCGCGTCGCGAATTGCCTGAAGTTTCGCAGAGACAGCTTCGGGCGAAAGCGCCGCTTCCTCATTGGCGCGCATCAGGTCGGCGATCGACCTCTCTTGGGCCAGCTCGACCAGCCGATCGCCCGATGAGAAATTGTAGGGCGTGTCCCACCCACCTTCGCGCGGAGCATTGCGCGCGGTCTCGTCCTGATCGACAACCGCGCCGCCGCCGACCGAATAGGCAGTGCGATCGAGCAGCAATGCACCGCCTGCATCGAACGCTTCGAAGCGCATTGCGTTGGAATGGTAATCGAGCCGTTCGCGCTGCTTGAAGATGAGATCACGCGCCTCGTCGAAGCCGATCAGCTTGCCCGCGAACTTGATCTGCCGTGTTTCGCGGATCTGGAAGACGATGCGTGCAGCCGCATCGGGATCGCTCGATTCGGGTCGCTCACCCGAGAGGCCAAGCAGGATCGCCCGGTCGGTGGCATGGCCCTTGCCGGTCAGCGCGAGCGATCCGAACAGCGTCGCCGTTACCCGCGCAACCTCCCGCGCCAGCCCTGCATCAGCCACCCGCGCGGCGAAGTCGGCGGCGGCCGTCATCGGCCCCATTGTATGCGATGACGATGGGCCGACCCCGATCTTGAAAATGTCGAACACGCTCGCGACCATCGGTATGAGATGAACCTTGCCGCTTGGGCTGGCAAGCGCGCGGGCAAGCTGTCACAAGCGCGACAATGTTGCTGGGGGCTGCACCATTCGTCTTGCTCGACGACGCGCGTGTCACGGGGGCAGCGCCGGCGCGGCTTTACGAGCAGCCGCAATCGATCATCGAAGCAACCGTTCTCGAGGACGTGGCGGCGGCACTCGACGCCGTAGCCGAGGCGAAAGGCAGCGGGCTGCACACGGCGGGGTTCTTGAGTTATGAAGCAGGCGCTGCGCTCGATCCAGGCCTGGCGGGAACCGCGCGCGACCCGGGCCTGCCGCTGCTCTGGTTCGGCCTGTTCCGCGAGTATCGCACGATCGCGCCCAGCGACGTCGCAGCGTTGCTGCCCGAGGCGGCTGGCGGCTGGGTAGGCAGGCCTCTCCCGGCAATCGCGCGCGCCGGCTACAGCCAGACTCTGGCAACGCTTCACGACTATATCGCGGCGGGGGATATCTATCAGGCGAACCTGACCTTCGGCTGCGATGTCCCGGTCGAAGGCCATCCGCTCGCGATATACGCCGGATTACGGAAGCGCGCATGCGCCGGCTATGGCGGCGTGGTGTGGACGGGGAGCGACTGGCTGCTGTCGCTATCGCCCGAGCTGTTCTTCGCGATGCACGACGGCCGGATCACAACCCGGCCGATGAAGGGAACCGCAGCGCGCGATGCCGATGACGCGAAGGCGATCGCATCGCTTCGCAACGACGCCAAGCAGCGCGCGGAAAATCTGATGATCGTCGATCTGCTGCGCAACGATCTGTCGCGCATCGCGGAGCCGGGCAGCGTCGCGACCCCCGAACTGTTCAGGGTGGAAACCTATCCCACAGTCCACCAGATGACATCGACCGTCACGGCGAAGATCCGCCAAGGACTTGGCGCGGTCGACGTGCTGCGGGCGCTCTTCCCGTGCGGCTCGATCACCGGCGCGCCGAAGATCAGGGCAATGGAAATCATCCGCGAGGTCGAGCCCGGGCCGCGCGGTGCTTATACCGGGGCAATCGGCAGGATCGACGCTGGGGGCGACGCTGCATTCAATGTCGCGATCCGGACGTTGCACGTGCACGATGGAAGGGCGAGGCTGGGGCTTGGCAGCGGCATCGTATCAGACAGCCGCGCGCAGGAAGAATGGGAGGAGTGTCTGGCCAAGGGAAAATTCGTGGAGGATATGCGTCGCATCGATCTGATCGAAACGATGCGGTTCGATCCGACGGGCGGCATCCATCTTCTCGATCGCCACATCGCGCGGATCGGGAAGAGCGCGGCTGCCTTCAACATCCCCTTTGATCGCCATGCCGTGCGTAATGAACTGCAGGCAGCGACTTTCCGCATCGCCGGCTCACGCCGCGTTCGGCTGATGCTGTCGCAGAGCGGTACGATCGCCATTGAAATCGGGATGCTCCATGCAACGCCCGAGGGGCCGGTTGCCGTCGCTGTCGCGCCGCTGCGCGCCGCTCGCTCCGATTTCCGGCTCGCGCACAAGACGAGCGATCGCAGCATTTACGCCAACAAGCGCGCGGGCGCGTTCGAGACGCTTTTCACCGATTGCGACGGCTTCCTGACCGAAGGCAGCTTCACCAACATTTTCGTGCGCGGCAACGGCGCGCTGAAAACTCCGCCGCTTTCGCGCGGGCTTTTGCCGGGCGTGTTGCGCGAAGAGCTGCTCGCCAATGGCAGCGCGATCGAAGCCGATCTCAAACCCGCCGATCTGAGGGACGGCTTCTTCATCGGCAACGCCTCGCGCGGGCTGTTGCCCGCGATGCTTCAGCCGCTATAGGCGCATCGGCACCGCACATCGGGGGACGACATGCGCACCACATCCGCCGCGCTCGACCGCATTCAGCCCTCGGCAACGCTGGCGATGACCAGCCGCGTGCTCGCTTTGCAAGCGCAGGGCGTCGACATCATCGGCCTGTCAGCGGGCGAGCCCGATTTCGATACGCCCGACTTCGTCAAGGACGCAGCCATCGCTGCGATCCGCTCTGGCAAAACCAAATACACCAATGTCGATGGCACGGCGGAGCTCAAAGCGGCGATCGCGGCCAAGTTCAAGCGCGATAACGGCATCGACTATGCCGCCAACCAGATCAGCGTCAATGTCGGCGGCAAGCATACGCTCTTCAACGCGCTGGTCGCGAGCATCGACGCGGGCGACGAGGTGGTCATCCCCGCGCCTTATTGGGTAAGCTATCCGGATATGGTCGCGTTTGCGGGCGGAGTGCCGGTGATCGTCGAAGCGCCGGCCTCGCAGCACTACAAAATCAGGCCGGAACAATTGGACGCGGCGATCACCACGCGCACGCGCTGGGTGATGCTCAATTCGCCCTCCAATCCGACGGGGGCGGCCTATGCGGCGGACGAGCTGAAGGGATTGGCCGAAGTGCTGCTGCGCCACCCGCACGTCATGATCATCACCGACGATATGTATGAGCATATCTGGTATGCCGACACGCCCTTCGCGACGATCGTCGAGGTTTGCCCGGAGCTTTATGATCGCACGCTGACGGTCAACGGCTGCTCCAAGGCCTATAGCATGACGGGGTGGCGGATCGGCTTTGCGGGCGGGCCTGCCTGGCTGATCAAGGCGATGGCCAAGCTGCAATCGCAATCGACCAGCAACCCCTGCTCGATCGCGCAGGCCGCGGCGACGGCTGCGCTCAAGGGCGATCAGTCGTTCCTGGTCGAACGCAACGAAGCGTTTCGCGGGCGGCGCGATCTCGTCGTCTCGATGCTCAACCAGTGCGCCGGGTTGACGTGTCACACGCCCGAGGGCGCCTTTTATGTTTACCCGGATGCCTCGGGTTGCATCGGCAAGACGACGCCCGGCGGCAAGACGATCGAAAACGATGCCGATCTGATCGATTATTTCCTCGATTCGGCGCATGTCGCCGCAGTGCATGGCGCGGCGTTCGGGCTTTCGCCGGGCTTCCGGATTTCCTATGCGACCTCGGACGACATACTCGTCGAGGCGTGCACTCGTATCCAGCGCGCGTGCGGCGATTTGCGCTAGGGGTGCGGCGCGTCACAAGCGGTTCACATAGAGGGCGCTAGAAGCAGCCGAAATCGGAGGCGGATCATGCAAGTCACACGCAGACATATGCTCGCGGTGAGCGGCGCTGGCGCGGCGGCGCTGTTCTTTTCAAATCGCGGCGAGGCGGCGAAATATCCGTTCACGCTGAGCGACGCCGAATGGCGCAAGCGGCTTTCGCCTGCGGCGTATCAGACGCTGCGCAAGGAGGCGACCGAACGCGCCTTCTCGCACGGCTTCAACAAGGAAAAACGCAAGGGCACCTATGCCTGCGCCGGTTGCGGTCAGCCGCTTTTTTCCTCGGCGCACAAATATGACAGCAAGACCGGCTGGCCTGCGTTCTGGCAGCCGATCAAGCCGGGCGTCGTCGGCACCAAGGTGGACAATTTGCTCGGCTTCGCGCGTACCGAAGTGCATTGCAAACGCTGCGGCGGGCATCAGGGGCATATCTTCGACGATGGTCCGCCGCCGACGGGCAAGCGCTATTGCATCAACGGCGTCGCCTTGAAGTTCATTCCGGCATGAAGCTGATCGGGTTCACGCGCGGGGGCATTGTCGCGATCGCCGCCTGCGCCGCCACGGTGATGCTTTCCGCGCCGATCAGCGCGGAGAAGGCCGTGCCGATTCCCGCTGCGCTGATCAACGCGCCCGAGGCAGGCAAGCAGGCGGTCGCGGTGTTCGCGGGCGGCTGCTTCTGGGGCATGGAAGCGGTGTTCGAGAATGTGAAGGGCGTCGCTTCGGTCACTTCTGGCTATGCCGGGGGGACCGCCGCGACGGCCAATTACAGCGACGTTTCGAGCGAGCGCACCAAGCATGCCGAGGCGATCCGCATCGTCTACGATCCCTCGAAAGTGAGCTACGCGACGCTGCTGCGCGTCTATTTCTCGGTCGCGCACGATCCGACGCAGGTCAATCGCCAGGGTCCCGATGTGGGGCCAAGCTACCGATCGGCGATTTTCCCGCAGAGCCCAGGCCAGGATCGTGCCGCACGCGCCTATATTGCGCAGCTGACGAAGGCGCGCAGCTTCCCGCGCGCGATCGCGACGCGGATCGAGAGTGGGCGCTTCTACCCGGCCGAGGCCGAGCATCAGGATTTCATGCGGCGCAATCCTTCGCATCCCTATATCTTGCGCTGGGATCGACCCAAGCTTGCGGCCTATAAGGCGGCGTTTCCGGCCCTGGCGCGCTAGGCGTCCGCAAAGGGTGAAGTTCGGCCGGCGAGTGCTTATCTGGCGATCGTGACGCCGCTTCCCGCCGTTCTGCAAGACTGGTTCGCATCGAAAGGCTGGCAGCCGCGCCGATATCAGCTCGAGATGCGCGATGCGATCGTCGGCGGAGATCATGCCTTGCTGGTCGCACCGACCGGGGCGGGCAAAACGCTCGCGGGGTTTCTCGCGACGCTGGCCGATCTTATCGAAACCCCCGTTGACGGGCTGCACACACTTTATATCTCGCCGTTGAAGGCGCTCGCGGTCGATGTGCAGCGCAACCTTCTCGATCCGATTGCGGAAATGAAGCTCGACATTCGTGTCGAGACGCGGACGGGCGATACCCCAGCCGACCGCAAGGCGAGGCAGCGCGCGCGTCCGCCGCAGATCCTGCTGACCACGCCCGAAAGTCTCAGCCTGCTGCTGTCCTACCCGGACAGCGCCAGCATGTTCGCGAGGCTCAAGACGGTGATCGTCGATGAGATCCACGCCTTCGCGACGGGCAAGCGCGGCGATTTGCTCAACCTTTCGCTCGCGCGGTTGCGGACGCTCGCCCCCGCGGCGCGGCGGGTCGGGCTTTCGGCGACGGTGCCGAATATCGACGAATATCGCCAATGGCTCGCGCCGTTCGGGGAAGGCAGTGCCGTGCGTGTCGTGCTCGGCGATCCCGGCGCGCCCCCCAAGCTCGATATTCTCCTGCCCGAAGGCCGCGTGCCGTGGACCGGGCACTCGGGCAAATATGCCGTGCCGCAGGTGATGGCGGAGATCGAAACGCATAAGACGACGATCATCTTTTCCAACACGCGCGGACTCGCCGAGCTTATTTTCCAGGAATTGTGGGACGTCAACGAGCTCAAGCTGCCGATCGCGATTCATCATGGCAGCCTCGACATCGCGGCGCGGCGCAAGGCCGAAGCGGCGATGGCGGCGGGGCGGTTGCGCGCGCTGGTCGCGACATCGAGCCTCGATCTCGGGGTCGATTGGGGCGATGTCGATTGCGTCATCCAGATGGGCGCGCCCAAAGGCTCGTCGCGCCTGATCCAGCGCATCGGCCGCGCCAATCATCGCCTCGACGACCCGTCGGAGGCGATCCTCGTCCCCGGCAATCGCTTCGAATATCTGGAGGCGCTCGCTGCGTGGGACGCGATCAGGGAAGGTGTGCTCGATGGTGATCCGTTCCGGCCCGGCGCGCTCGATGTGCTCGCGCAGCATGTCATGGCCTGCGCCTGTTCGGAACCATTCGAAGAGGCCGAAATGCTGGCCGAAATCCAGACCGCTTCGCAGTATCGCGATGTCACCATCGAAACCCTCACGCGACTGCTCGATTTCATCTCGACGGGCGGCTATTCGCTGCGCGCCTATGATCGCTTCCGGCGGCTGACCAAGGGCAAGGACGGGCGCTGGCGCGTGACCCATCCGCGCTTCGCGCAGCAGCATCGCCTGAACGCCGGGATCATCGTCGACGCGCCGGTCGCGACGGTACGTTTCAGGAATGGCCGCCGTCTCGGCACGGTCGATGATTTCTTCGCGGCGCAACTGGCGCCGGGCGACACCTTTTTCTTTTCCGGCATTGCGCTGGAGGTCGAGCGTGTCGAGGCGACCGATCTTTTCGTCCGTGCCACCACGCGGCCGGCGCGCATCCCGTCTTACCTCGGCGCGCGGATGGCGCTGACGACGCACCTCGCGAACCGCGTCCGCACCTTCTTGCATGATCGCGAAAGCTGGCCGCGTTTCCCGCCCGATGTGCGCGAATGGCTCGAAGTCCAGGCCTGGCGATCGGTATTGCCCGCGCCCGATCAACTGCTCGTCGAAACCTTTCCGCGCAACGGCATGCACTTCATGGTTTCGTACAGCTTCGAAGGTTGGAACGCCCACCAGTCGCTGGCGATGCTGCTTTCGAAGCGAATGGAAACGCAAGGCCTCAGCCCGATCGGCTTCGTCGCCAACGATTATGCCTTTGCGATCTGGAGCTTGAAGCCGGTCCAAGATCCGCAATCGCTCTTCTCGCCGGATATCCTCGCAGGCGAGTTCGTCGACTGGGTCGAGAAGTCGGCATTGCTCAAACGCGCGTTTCGCGAGGTCGCGGTCATTGGCGGGCTGGTCGAGCGACAGCAGCCGGGCAAGAAGAAGACGGGGCGGCAGGTCAGCTTCTCGACCGACCTCATCTATGACGTCTTACGCCGTTACGAACCCGATCATCTGCTGCTCGAGGCCGCCTGGGCAGATGCGAAGACGCGGATGACCGATGTCGGGCGGCTCGGGCGGCTGCTCGACAATGCGGCCGAGATGATGGTTCACAAAAAGCTGTCGCGAGTCAGCCCGCTTGCAGTGCCGGTCTTGGTTCTGATCGGGCGCGAGAGCGTCGCCAGCGGTGAAGCTGAGGACGAATTGCTGATCGAGGCCGAGGCGCTCGCACGCGAGGCGATGGGCGAATAGCCGGCAAGGTGTCACTGAAGCGCAATATCTTTGTCATATTTCGCTGCCAGAGTGAGTTCCGCGCGCTATCGCGCTCCGGTGGCACAACAACCCATGAATTTCGCCAGCCTGCTTGCCTGTATCGTAACGTGCGTTGCGATCGCGCTTGCGGGTGTTGAGCCGCTGCTCGCGGGGGGTGTGGCGCTAATCTGGATCGGGTCGCTGTGGCTGTCACGCCCCGAACAGACCTTCAGGGCAGAAACGCGAAACGGAAATTCGGTCGAAGCCGATCATATTGCTCCCTTTCTTGAAGGTTCGAGCCTGCCGCTGCTGCTTGTCGCGCGCGATCGCATCGTCGCCGCCAACAACGCCGCGCGTCTGGCGCTCGGGGCGCACGTTACCGGGCAGGATCCGCGAATTGCGCTGCGTCATCCGCAAGCGGTTCAGCTGCTCGGCGGCGATGCGCCCGGCGCAGTTACGATCAAGGGACTGACGACGCCGCGTAGCCTTTGGGAGCTGCGGCTTGCACAGGTCGACGACCGCTACCGCGTGATCGAGCTCAGCGATCTGTCCAGCCAATCGGATCAGTCGCGCGCGCACACCGATTTCGTCGCCAATGCGAGCCACGAACTGCGCACCCCGCTCGCCGCGATCATCGGCTATGTCGAAACGCTTGCCGACGAGAAGTCACGCATCGATCCGCCGACGCAACAGCGCTTTCTGGGCATCGTCGAACGCGAGGCGCGGCGCATGGCGACGCTGGTCGAGGATCTGATGTCGCTCAGCCGGATCGAGGCGGAGAAGCACGAGCTGCCGCGCGACCGCATCGATCTTGCCGCGCTGGCGGCAGCGGCGGCCAAGGATGTGGATGCGATCCAGGGGCGGTCCCGCGTGATGTTCGAAAACGCAGCGAGCGACGCGCATGTCGCGGGTGAGCATGCTCAGCTCGATCAGCTGATCCGCAATCTCATCGACAATGCGATCAAATATGGCGATTCCGATGCACCCGTCACGCTCCGGATCGAGGATGCACCTCGCGACCGCGTGCTGCTGTCGGTCTCGGATCGCGGTCCCGGGATCGCCGCCGATCACATCCCGCATTTGACGCGCCGCTTCTATCGCACCGATCCCGGTCGCAGCCGGGCTTCGGGAGGGACGGGACTTGGGCTTGCGATCGTCAAGCATATCGTCGAGCGGCATCGCGGCCAGCTCGATATCGCGAGCAAGTTGGGAGAAGGCACGCGCGTGGCAGTAAGCCTGCCGCGCGTTGCCTGACGCTGTCACAAAAGTGTAGCCCCAATGTCGCAATAGGCCGTCAGCCCGCCAGGCGATTCGTCTGCCGGGCCAGCCAAATTGGGGATCGTTCGATGATGCGCCGTGCATCGCTGCTGTTGATGCTTGCGGCGCTTTCCGGATGCGGCGACGCCTATGGCGGTGCTGCTTCGCGTGAACAGATCCGCGCTGTCGGATCGTCGACCGTTTATCCTTTCGCCAAGGCGGTCGCCGAGTCGCTGGCGCGGGGCAATCCGGCGATAAAGTCACCGATCATCGAGGCCGTCGGGACCGGGGCGGGGATCAACCTTTTCTGCGGCGGGGTCGGCACCGAATACCCGGACATTGCGACGGCATCGCGGCGGATCAAGAAGAGCGAATATGAAGGTTGCCTGGAAAATGGCGTCAAGGATCTTGTCGAGATCCAGGTGGGGCTCGACGGGATTGCGTTTGCCGAAGCGAATGGCGGCCCGAAGCTCGAACTGACGCCGGCCGATGCCTATCGCGCGCTCGCCGCCAATCCTTTCGGCAAACCGCAGACCGCCAGGCTATGGAGCGACGTCAACCCCAAGCTGCCGGCAATCCCGATCCTTGTTTACGGTCCGCCCGCGACTTCGGGCACGCGCGATGCGCTCGCCGAACTGGTAATGACCAAGGGTTGTGACAGCGATCCCGCGATGAAGGCTTTGAAGGACAGCGATAAGGACAAACACAAGAAAATCTGCACCGGGGTTCGCAGCGATGGCGCGTTCGTCGATTCGGGTGAAAACGACAATCTCATCGTCCAGAAGATTGCCGCCAATCCACGCGCGATCGGCGTGTTCGGCTTTTCCTTTCTCGAGGAGAATATGGACAAGTTGCGCGGCGTGCCGATGTCGGGCGTCGCGCCCACTTACGCTACGATCTCGGATTTCAGCTACCCTGGGGCGCGGCCGCTCTATATCTATGTCAAGGCCGCGCATCTTCCGGCGATCAGAGGACTTCGCGAATATGCGGCGGAATTCGCGCGCGCCTGGGGGCCAGAGGGGTATCTCAAGCGCCACGGCATGGTCGTCGCGCCCGATGCGGTGCGCAGCGTCAATGCCGGGATCGTGCAGGCGATGACCCCTATCGATCCGCGTGGGCTGAAATAGCCGTATGTCCGCGATCCTCTTTCTTCTCATTCTCGGTCTTGGCATTATCGCCTGGCTGACGGCGCGGGCGCGCGCGTACAGCTTTCAGCGCGGAAGTGGCGCCAAGCTGCATTCGCTGCCGGGATTTCACGGTTGGTACGTGGCGCTGTGGGCAGTCATCCCCGCGCTTCTCTTCGCAGCGGTGTGGCAAGCGGTTTCGCCAGGGCTGGCGATGCAGGCGGCGCTTGCCGATCCGGGCGCCCAAGCGCTGCCGGCGGCCGGCATGGAGCGCGATGCCATACTTGCCGAAGCGATGCGCATCGCACGCGGATCGGATCAGCCGGCGTTCAATCCCCTTGCGCAGACACTGGTCGTGCCTTTGCGCGCCGCGATCTCATATTATCAAGGGATCGGCGTTGCGCTGGCGCTGGCGCTCGGGTTCGCGGCGGGTGCCTTCGGTTTCATCCGGTTGCGGCCCGATTTTACCGCGCGGACACGGGTGGAGCGCGTGACGATGGCGATCCTGCTCATCGCTTCGCTCGTCGCGATCCTGACCACGATCGGCATCGTCGCGTCACTGCTGTTCGAAGCGTTCCGCTTCTTCCAGATCGTCTCGCCGATCGACTTCCTGTTCGGCACGCATTGGAGCCCCGATCCGATCGCGCCGCCGGGGCCAGAGACGGGTGAGACCTACGGGGCAATCCCGCTTTTCTGGGGCACGATCTTCATCGGCGCGATCATCGCCATGATCGTTGCGATCCCGCTTGGCCTGATGAGCGCGATCTATCTGACCCAATATGCCTCGGCGCGGCTGCGGCGCTGGGTCAAGCCGTTGCTCGAAATTCTCGCGGGGATTCCGACTGTCGTTTACGGCTATTTCGCGGCGCTGACGGTCGCCCCGGCGATCCGCGATTTTGCGACCGCGATCGGCATCGAAAATGCCTCGACCGAAAGCGCGCTCGCAGCGGGTTTGGTGATGGGCGTGATGATCATCCCGTTCGTTTCGTCGATGGCGGACGACAGCATCGCCGCTGTGCCACAAGCAATGCGCGACGGCAGCCTGGCGATGGGCGCGACGACCAACGAAACCATCCGCCGCGTGCTCGTGCCTGCGGCCCTTCCTGGAATTGTCGCAGGCGTGATGCTCGCGGTTTCGAGAGCGATCGGCGAGACCATGATCGTGGTGATGGCGGCCGGCGCTGCCGCCAATCTCACCGCCAACCCGTTCGAGAGCATGACGACCGTGACTTACCAAATCGTCCAGATGCTCACCGGTGAACAGAGCTTCGATCATCCCGCGACGCTCTCCGCTTTCGCGCTCGGGCTGGTGCTGTTCTTTGTGACTTTGCTCCTCAACATCGTCGCGTTGCGTGTCGTCAAACGCTATCGGGAAGCGTATGAATAGCCCGGTTTTGACCGACGCCGAAAGGGCCGCAGCGGGTGCGAAGGCCGCGTCGCGCGCACCCACCGAATGGGCCGGGTCGGCCATGTCGGCGCGGCTCAAGAAGCGCTACGCGGCCGAGCGGCGTTTCCGCTTGCTCGGGCTTGCCGCGATCGCGATCTCGGGGCTTTTCCTCGCCTTCCTGCTCGTGACGATGACGGCGAGCGGCGTCGGCGGGTTCAAGCGCACGATCATAAACCTGCCGGTCGATTTTGCTTCGATGGGACTGCCCGTCGATCAAACGCGGCTGGCAGCGCCGAACGCCGCGGTAGCGCTGTTCGAGGCGGGGCTGCCCGAAGCCGTTGGTCGTCAGGCCGAGCGCGCGTTCGGCCCCGATGGCCAATTGCTCATTGCCGATGGGGCCTGGACCGATGTGCGCGATGCGCTGCTTGCCGATCCGCGACTGCTTTCCCGCAAGACCGTCCTCGAAGTCGCCGCGTCGGACGATTTGGCGAGCGCCGCGCGCGGCGAGGCGACGCCGGAATTGCGCGCGACCTATGCCAGACTCTCCGATCAGGGCGCGGTGGCGAGCGTCTGGGATTGGGGGTTTCTCGCGCGCGGAGATGCCAGCGATCCGGGGCAAGTCGGCATCTGGGGGGCGCTCAAGGGCTCGATGCTGACGATGCTGGTGACGCTGTTGCTGGCCTTCCCGATCGGCGTGCTGTCGGCAATTTATCTCGAAGAATATGCACCGCGAAACCGCTGGACCGACTTCATCGAGGTTTCGATCAACAATCTGGCGGCGGTGCCGTCGATCATCTTCGGGTTGCTCGGTCTCGCAGTATTCCTGAGCTTCATGAATCTGCCGCGTTCGGCACCGCTTGTGGGCGGAATGACGCTGGCGCTGATGACGATGCCGGTCATCGTGATTTCCGGGCGCAACGCGATCAAGTCGGTGCCGCCTTCGATCCGCGATGCGGCGCTCGCAGTCGGGGCGAGCCGGGTGCAGGTCGTTTTCCACCACGTCCTGCCGCTGGCATTGCCCGGGATACTCACCGGCACGATCATCGGCATGGCGCGCGCGCTTGGCGAGACCGCACCGCTGCTGATGATCGGAATGCGCGCCTTCGTCGCGACGCCGCCGGATGGCATCACCGCGCCAGCATCGGTGCTGCCAGTGCAAATCTTTCTCTGGTCGGACGAGGTCAGCCGCGGTTTCATCGAGCGCACGTCCGCGGCAATCATTGTTTTGCTCGTCTTCCTACTGCTGATGAACGGGCTCGCCATCTATCTCCGCAATCGCTTCGAACAACGCTGGTAGACTATGACCACGCCTAAAATGACCGCGCGCAACGTCTCGATCTTCTACGGCCAGAAGAAAGCGATCGACGATGTCTCGATCGATATCCCGACCGAATATGTCACCGCGTTCATCGGCCCGTCTGGTTGCGGCAAATCGACCTTCCTGCGCGCGCTCAACCGCATGAACGATACGATTCCGAGTTCACGCGTGTATGGAGAAATCGAACTCGATGGCGAGAACATCTACACCTCTGGCCTCGACGTCGTGCAGTTGCGCGCGCGTGTCGGGATGGTGTTCCAGAAGCCGAACCCCTTCCCGAAATCGATCTACGAAAATATCGCCTATGGCCCGCGTATCCATGGCCTTGCTGGAAGCAAGGGGGAGATGGACGGCATCGTCGAGACCTCGCTCAAGAGGGCGGGGCTATGGGACGAGGTCAAGGATCGCATGAGCGACAGCGGCACCGCGCTTTCCGGAGGCCAGCAGCAGCGCCTCTGCATCGCCCGGGCGATTGCGGTCGACCCTGAGGTCATCCTCATGGACGAGCCTTGCTCGGCGCTCGACCCGATCGCCACAGCGCGGATCGAGGAGCTGATCTCCGAGCTGCGCGGACGATATGCGATCGTAATCGTCACTCATTCGATGCAGCAGGCCGCGCGCGTTTCCCAGCGCACTGCCTTTTTCCACCTCGGCAACATGGTCGAATATGGCAAGACCCCGGACATCTTCACCAATCCCCGCGAAGAGCGGACCAAGGATTACATCACCGGTCGCTACGGTTAGGTTTGCAGAAATGATCGAACATACAGTCAAAGGTTTCGACGAGGACATTATTAAGCTCCGCGGCCTGATCGCGGAGATGGGCGGCATCGCCGAAGTCGCGGTCGGCGAGGCGATGGACGCGCTCGTCCGCCACGACGAAAGCCTCGCGGCCGAAGTCGTCACGCGGGACAAGAAGCTCGACGCATTGGAGGTCGAGGTCGACAAGCTCGCCGTCCGCGTGCTTGCGCTGCGCGCGCCGATGGCTGACGATCTGCGCGAGGTCATTGCCGCGCTCAAGATCGCAGGCGTACTCGAGCGCATCGGCGATTATGCCAAGAATATCGCGAAGCGCGTCGGCCGCATCGACAATCGCGGCTATTTCGAGCCGCTGACGCTGATACCGGCGATGGGGGAGATCGCGCGCGAAATGGTTCATGACGTAATGAACGCTTTCGCAGCGCGCGATTCTGAAGCCGCGGCCGAAATTCTCGTTCGCGACGACAAGGTCGATAATTTCTACAACAGCATCTTCAGGAATCTGGTGACCTATATGATGGAAAACCCGGCGACGATCGGCAGCGCGGCGCAGCTTTTGTTCGTCGCGCGCAATCTCGAACGGATCGGCGATCACTGCACCAATGTTGCCGAGATGGTCCATTACGCCGCAACCGGACATTACCTGCCCGATCGTGAGGAGAAAGCGATGTCAGGAGAGCGCGGCTGATGCCCGCGCCCCGTCTCCTGCTCGTCGAAGACGATATGGCGCTCGCCGAGCTGCTCGAGTTTCGCTTTCGCAGCGAAGGGTACGACGTGCTTCAGACCGGAGACGGCGATGAGGCGCTGCTACTTGCGACCGAGCAATCGCCCGACGCGATCATCCTCGACTGGATGATCGAGGGAACATCGGGGATCGAGGTCTGCCGCCGCCTGCGCCGCGACAAGGCGACGGCGAATGTCCCGATCGTCATGCTGACCGCGCGCGAAGCGGAGGATGATCGGGTTCGCGGTCTCGATACCGGTGCCGACGATTACCTCACCAAGCCGTTCAGCCCCCGCGAACTGGTTGCGCGGGTGGCGGCGATCATGCGCAGGGTTCGCCCCGCACTGGCCGGCGAGGTGCTCAGCGCGGGCGACATCGCGCTCGATACCGATCGGCACAAAGTGATGCGGGATGGCCGTGCGGTGGCATTGGGCCCGACCGAATTCCGCCTGCTCAAATATTTCATGGAACATCCCGGCCGCGTCTTTTCGCGCGAGCAATTGCTCAACGCGGTTTGGGGCATGGACAGCGACATCGAACTGCGGACCGTCGACGTCCATATCAGGCGCTTGCGCAAGGCAATGGTCGTCGGTGACGAAGCCGACCCGATCCGGACAGTCAGATCAGCGGGGTACGCGCTCGATATCTAGGCGATCATCCCGAAGATGATGATGAACCAGGATACGAAGCTGATCGTAAAAAAGCCGAGATTGCCGAGCTCTTGCTTTGCCGGCTCAACAATTTCGCCGGTTTCCGTGAAGTCGCGGCGGAACGGGTGCGACAAAGACTCGGCGGGCGACGGCATGCCCTTATGGTTAGCGCATCGTTAAGACTTTTGCACCGTGATTGCTGGTTAACGCGGTGGGCTTACACCGTCCGCGCGTTTTTATGCATCCCTCGCCTCAGAACTCCGGGGAGCCAGCGCGCCATGAACGCCAGCCGCCGCGCGGTCTTGCCGACGGTGGTGTGAACGCGGTCGCCATGCGCCGCATCCCACGCGGCCTGAGCGACCTGCTCAACCGGCGTGAACTCAAGCCCTGCCTCGACCACGCCTTCGCGCGCGCTGCGGTTGGTGCCCGAGGTGGTGATGTCGAGCAA
>CBDUBW010000024.1:0-19588 GCA_965365485.1 uncultured Aquisediminimonas sp. | reverse complement strand
ACGCGAACAACTTCCCGGCCGTTTCCGCCACCCGCTTGCCCAGATAACGCGCCCCGCCCAGTTCAATTTCGCTCGGCTGGCGCTCGCCTTTGCCACCAGCGATCGTGGTCGCGCCATAGGGTGCGCCGCCCGCGACCTCGTCGAGCGTCATCTGCGCCTGATAGCCGTAATCGAGACCGACCACGGTCATGCCGAAATGCAGCAGATTGGTGATGATCGTGAACAGCGTCGTCTCTTGACCGCCATGCTGGGTCGCGGTTGAGGTAAAGGCCGCGCCCACCTTGCCGTTCAGCGCACCCTTTGCCCACAGCCCGCCGGTCTGATCGAGAAAAGCCGCCATCGGCGAACTCATCCGGCCGTAGCGCGTGCCGGTGCCGATCACGATTGCGTCATAATTGGGAAGCTCGTCGACGATGGCTTGCGGCTCATCGGGCCGAGCGGCCTTGACGCCTTCGATATCGGGGACACGCCGAACATCGACCTCCGCACCGCCCTCGCGCGCACCCTCGGCGATGGCATCGGCCATTTGGGCGGTGTGGCCATAGGCCGAATAATAAAGCACCAGAACCTTCGTCATCTCGTCTTCCTTTCAGGATCAGCGGGCATCGACGAGCACAAGTTCGGCATCTTCGTCGATTGCGGTCAAGGTAAAACGGCCGCCGGACAGCGCGACGCCGTCTCCGGTTGCAACGGTCTCGCCGTCGAGTTCGACGTTGCCGCTCGACACGACAAGATAGGCATGACGGCCCTCGCCGACTTCATAATCGAGGCTGCCGCCGCCTTCGACCCGCGCGCCGAGCACGCGCGCGTGAGCCCGAATTTCGAGCGCATCGTCATCACCCATGCCGCTTGCCAGCACACGCCAGCCATCGGCGGTCTTCGGGAAAGGCCGTGTATCCCAGCGCGGCTCACCACCCGTCTCATCGGGGATGATCCAGATCTGGAAAAGCCGGGTCGTTTCGTCCTCCATATTATATTCGGCATGGCGGATGCCGCTGCCGGCGCTCATCACCTGGACGTCGCCCGCCGCGGTGCGGCCCGAATTGCCGAGGCTATCGCGGTGGCTGATCGCGCCTTCGCGGACATAGGTGACGATCTCCATATCGGCATGGGGATGCGGCGGGAAACCGCTCTGCGCGGCGATAATGTCGTCATTCCAGACGCGGATTGCGCCCCAGCCCATACGCTTGGGATCGTGATAGGAAGAGAAGCTGAAATGATGCCGCGCGTCGAGCCAGCCATGATCGGCATGGCCGAGGCTGTCATAACGACGAATGTCCGGGCGGGTGAGAGTATTGGTCATCGCCAGTCTCCTGTGTCTGTTCAATGATGCAGAGATAAGCGCAGTTCCGGTGTTGCGAAATGGAAACGATTGAAACATATCGTTTCCAATCATGCGCCTTCCTGATCTCGAAGCCTGGGCGATCTTCGCCGCTGTGGCCGACCGCGGCTCCTTCTCGGGCGCGGCATCTGCCCTTTCGCTGTCCAAGGCGACTGTTTCGAAGGCGGTGTCTCGGCTCGAGCGTCATGTCGGCGCGCCGTTGTTCGCCCGGACATCGCGTCGGGTGGCGCTAACCGAGGCCGGCGTGCGCCTCGCCGATCATGCCCGCCGCGTCGTAGCCGAGGCCGAGGCGGCGGAGGAAGCCGCGCGTGATGAAGCCGCGGCGCCGTCAGGTCTCATCCGGCTTGCCGCCCCGCTGAGCTTCGGCGTTGCACGTGTCGCCCCGGCCATCGCCGCGTTTCTCAACGCGCACCGCGGGCTATCGGTCGATCTCGCGCTCAGCGACGAGCGTGTCGATATCGTCGCGGGCGGTTACGACCTCGCCCTCCGTATCGGCGCGCTATCCGATTCGAGCCTGCGCGCACGGCGTATCCGCGATGTCGCGATGCACGTCATAGCCGCGCCCAGCTATCTGGCGGAGCGTGGAACGCCGGCGCGTCCGCGCGAACTCTCCGATCATTGCTGCATCTGCTACTCGCTGCGCGACACGCCAGATGTCTGGCGCTTCACCGGTCCGGACGGCGAGCGCGTCACGGTGCGGACCGGCGGCGCGCTGCGCGTCAATAACGGCGATGCGATGCTTCCTGCCTTGTGCGCCGGGCTCGGCATCGCCTTCCTGCCCGATTTCATCGTTGCCGACGATCTGGCCGAAGGCCGGCTCGTGACCTTGCTCGAAGACTGGCGCCTGCCCGCAAGCGCGCTCCACCTCGTCTCACCCCCGCACCGCCTGCGCAGCAAGCGGGTCGAACTGCTGGCAGAGTGGCTGGTGCGCAAACTCGCTTAGGGCGCTTTCACCTCCAGCCCCGTCCATTTGGCGATGAACGCCCATTGGTCGCTCGCCTCGGAGATGATCTTGTCGGTCGGCTTGCCCGATCCGTGCCCCGCGCGTGTTTCGATGCGGATCAGATGCGGCTTGATCCCGATCTTCGCCGCCTGCAGCGCCGCTGCATATTTGAAACTGTGGCCGGGAACGACGCGATCATCGGTATCGGCGGTGGTCACCATGATCGCTGGATAATCTACGCCCTCGCGAATGTTGTGATAGGGTGAATAGCCGCGCAGTACCCGGAAATCGGCCTCCCGCGCGGGATCGCCATAATCGTCGATCCAATAGCGTCCGGCGGTGAAGCGGTTGAACCGCAGCATGTCCATAACGCCGACCGCGGGCAGTGCCGCTGCGAACAGGTCGGGGCGCTGATTGACGACCGCGCCGACCAGCAGGCCGCCATTCGATCCGCCCTGGATAGCAAGCTTGCCCTTGGCGCTGATGCCTTCCGAGATCAGATATTCGCCTGCGGCGATGAAATCATCGAAGACATTCTGCTTCTTCGAAAGCCGCCCGGCGTCGTGCCATTCCTTGCCATATTCGCCGCCGCCCCTGAGATTTGCGACCGCGAGGACGCCGCCTTGTTCGATCCAAGCGAGCCGCGCGGCGCTGAAGCCGGGGGTCTGAGAGATGTTGAACCCGCCATAGCCATGGAGAAGCGCCGGCGCCGGCCCCTTCCCCACCCGATCGCGGCGCTGGACGACGAACATCGGCACACGCGTCCCGTCCTTCGAGACGAAGAAGCGCTGATCGGTCACATAATCCTTCGGATCGAACGCCACTTCGGGCTTGAAGAACGCCTCGCTCACCCCCGTCGCGGTGTTGAAACGATAGATCGTCGGCGGCGTCGCGAAGCCGGAGAAGCTGAAGAACGTCTCGGGGTCGCCGCCCTTGCCGCCAAAGCCCGCCGCCGTGCCGATATCCGGCAGCCGGATCGCACCGATCTGCCGCCCGTCGAGCGCGTAGAGCTGCGCTTCCGATTTGGCGTCGCCGAGGTAAGCGAGAATGAGACGATCACCGACCAGCGAAGCCCCGACGAGCGTGTCGCTCGTCTGCGCGACGATCTCTCGCGGCTTGGGATTGGCGCGCCCGACTTCAAGCGTCACCATTCGCGCGCGCGGAGCATCCTTGTTGGTCAGGAAGTAAAAGCTCTTGCCGGTCGATCCGGCCAGCTCCCAATTATGATCGAGCCCCGTAACCAGCGGTTTGGGACGAATTGGCCCCTTGTCGAGCTTGGCGACGTGCAATTCGTAACGGTCGTCGGTGCCTTCAACTGAGGTGATGAGCAGATAGGCGCCATCGTCGGTCACCTGCGCCGAATGCATCAGCTTGGGTCGGTCGGGCGTCGCGTATATTTTGACATCGGCGGATTGCGGTGTGCCGATGCGATGGAAGTAGACCGCCTGATCGTTATTGGGCGCCTGAAACGTCGCACCTTTGTCAGGCGCGGGAAAGCGCGAATAGAAGAAACCGCTCCCGTCCTTCGCCCATGACAGCGACGAAAATTTGACCCATTCGATACGGTCCTCAAGCAACTTGCCGCTGGCGACATCGAGCACCCGCAGCGTCCGCCAGTCGGTCCCGCCATCCTGGACCGCGTAAAGCAACCGTGCTCCATCATCGGACGGGACCCATTCGGCGAGCGCGGTCGCGCCATCCTTCGCCCAGCCATTAGGATCGATGAGGATCCGGTCGTCCGCCGTAAGCCCGTCGCGGACATAGAGCACCGATTGATTCTGAAGCCCGTCATTGCGCGTGTAGAAATAGCGTGAACCGGCTTTGCGCGGGATGCCCATGCGATCGAAATCGTAAAGCTGCTTCATCCGGCTCGCAAAGACCGTCCGCGCCGGCAGCTGGTCGAGATAGGCCTGGGTGACCTTGTTCTGCGCCGTCACCCAATTCGCCACCTCGGGATCTTCGCGGACGTCATTCTCGAGCCAGCGGAAAGGATCGGCGACGGGTTCGCCGAATTGTGGCTCGACCAGATCGGTCGCGCGGGTATGCGGATAGTCGGGACGCGGGCGTTCGGGCACTTGCTCGGCGCTGAGCGTCGCGGGCATCAATGCCGCCGCGAGCAAGGTTGCGAGATGACGCATGAAGGCTCCTCCCCAATCATTCGAAATCTACTGCTGCGCGCAGTCGCGTTCAAGCGGCGCGATCGATGCGGACCATGGCGATCGTCGCCGCTGCCGCGACGAGCGAAAGCGCGCCGAAGATCTCGGCCGCGACATAGCTGCCGGTAGCGTCGTACGACAGCCCGAAGCCAACCACGCCGATGACATTGCCCACCCAGCTCAGCCCGAGGATCGAGCCATAAACAGCCCCATAGCCTGCCATTCCGAAGCGGCGTGAGACGAAATAGGCGAAGAGATCAACTTCCGATCCCTGCTGGATGCCGATCATCGCCGCAGCGAAAATGGCGATGGCATATGACCCGGAAACGATCGCGAGCAGGGCGAAGCCGATTGCGGGGATCGCGGTGAAGAGAAACGCGACCCATTGCGGGTTGAAGCGATCGAGCAGTGCGCCGCTGATCACACGGCCCGCAATCTGCCCCGCTGCATAGGCCGATACGCCCCACGCGGCCGCGGCGGCCGTCGCCCCCTCTTCCTGCACGAGCGGCGACATTTGGCTGATGAACCCTGCTCCCGGAATTGCCATCAAAATGATCGAACCGCCAAGCAGCCAGAAATCGCGTGTCTTCAGGAAAGGACGCGCGATGATCTCGGACGGGTGCGCTATGTCGATGATGGGAGGCTTTTCGACAGGCGGATCACGAGTAAGCAGCAGAACCGTCGGCAAGCCGATCAGCAGCGAGATTAAGGCAAGCGCCCAATATCCCGCGCGCCATCCCTCGGCCGCAATCAGCGCGGCGAGCAGCGGCGGCGCAAACACAGCGACGACGGAAAGGCCGAGCGAACCGAGACCGAGCGCGAGCCCGCGCTGCGAATCGAACCAGCCGTTGATGATCCGTGTATAGACGACAGGCCCGGTCCCGACCCCAAACAGGCCGAGCAACGCGGCACTGACGGCAAATCCCGCGACGCTGTCGATCAATGTTGCGGTCATGACATGGACGCCCGCCACGATTGCCATGCAGATCGCGAAGACGCGGCGTGCCCCGAATCGATCGGTTAGCCAACCGAGTGCCGGAGCGGACAGCGCGCCCAGCGCCACGAATGCCGAGAACGACGCGAGCTCGCCGCGGGTCGCGCCGAAATCTTCCGCCATGGGTAGCGTGAAAAGGCTGATGACATAAAAGAGCAGCCCCGCCCCGGTGCCTCCGGCGATCGAGCAACCAAGTACAATCGGCCAGCTGCGGCGCCATTCTCCAAGGTCGGGGGCAGCGCCGTTCATGCCCTCCTGCCCTGTCGCAGGCCACCCTTGAAAGCAAGATGATTGCGGTTTTGTTGCAGTGCACAAAAAACGCTTGCATTTCGCACTGGAAACACTATTTGTGCACTGCAACATAACTCAGTGTGAGACTTGTCGTGGCAAATAAAGATATGAAGACTCCGGTCGCCAAGCCGGCAGCGATCAAGCCGCGTAAGGCGGCCGTTCGCACGGCGCCTGTCGCCATTCCCTTCGTTGATAAAGAAGCGGCACCGGCGCCCGTGGTCGACGCTGCGATGACCGCGTCTGTCGCGGCCGTCATTGACGAACCCGTTATCACCCCCCCGGCCCCGGCGCCCGCTGCCGAGCCGACCCCCCAACCCGCGCCAGCCGCCTCGGCTGTCGCTACGCCAAAGGAAGTCAAAATGACCGATACCATCAACCAGACCGAAGAAACCGTGAAGACCCAGGCCGCCGCGTTCGGCGAAAAGGCCAACGAGATGTTCAAGGACGTTCAGGGCCGCGCCAAGGAAGCGTTTGAAAAGTCGGGCGAGACGATGAAGGACGTCGTCGAGTTCAACAAGGCGAACCTTGAAGCGATGGTCGAAGCCGGCAAGATCGCTGCCAAGGGTGCGCAGACCGCTGCCCAGAATGCTGTCGAATTCAGCCGCAAGAACTGGGAAGCGACCACGACCCACGCCAAGGCCGTTGCCGCCGTCAAGTCGCCCACCGAAGCCTTCAAGATTCAGGGTGAATTCATGCGCAGCCAGTTCGACGCGGCTGTCGCCGAATTCTCGCGCTCGACCGAGTTCAACCTGAAGCTCGCCGGTGAGATCGTTCAGCCGCTTCAGAACCGTTTCGCTGCCGGCAGCGAAATGCTCAAGGCGCGCATGGCCGCCTAAGCCGATCCAAGGCTCACGCCTTTCAGCGGCCGCTCCGGGAAACCGGGGCGGCCGTTTCTGTATGGAAGGCGCAATATGCGGCTTGCGATACTCTGCCCGAGTGCCATATTCTGCCCACGATGATAGCGCGCATGGCCAACACCCCCGGTGACCCAAACGACGAGGACGGCAATACCGGCCTCGGCGTCGCCACGCGCACGCGAACCCGCACCAAAAAGCCGACACCGTACAAGGTGCTTTTGCTCAACGACGATTACACGCCGATGGAGTTCGTCGTCCTCGTCCTCCAGCGCTTCTTCCGGATGAGCATGGAAGATGCGACACGGGTGATGCTTCACGTCCATCAGAAAGGCGTGGGCGTCTGCGGGGTATTCTCTTACGAGGTCGCCGAGACCAAGGTCACGCAGGTCATCGATTTCGCGCGACAGAACCAGCATCCGCTGCAGTGCACGCTGGAGAAGGCCTGAGCGGTCTCATCGATTGCCTCGCTGGGCAAACTGCTGAAACAAAAACGCCCCCTCTCGCGAGAGAGGGGGCGTTGCTTTGTTGCGCGGAGGCCGGCTTATTGCGGCATCAGCACCGTATCGACGACGTGAATGACGCCATTCGACTGCATCACGTCCTTGATCGTGACCATCGACTTACCGCCCTTGGCATCGGTGAGGACGAGGTTCTTGCCCGACATCATGCCGGTCAGCGTGCCGCCCTGAACAGTGGTCAGCGTCGCCTTGCCGCCGCCAGCCTTGATCGCCTTGGCGATGTCGGCACTGGTCATGGTTCCGGGAACGACGTGATAGGTCAAAATCGTCGTCAGCGTGCCCTTGTTTTCGGGCTTGACCAGCGTGTCTACGGTGCCCGCGGGCAGTTTGCCGAAGGCGGCATTGGTCGGCGCGAACACCGTGAACGGCCCCGGGGTCTTGAGCGTTTCGACAAGGCCCGCTGCCTGGACGGCCGCGACGAGGGTCGTGTGATCCTTCGAATTGACGGCGTTGTCGACGATGTCCTTGGTCGGATACATCGCGGCGCCGCCGACCATCGGGTTGGCGGCGATCGCCGCAACCGACATGGCCGAAACGGCAAGCGCGGCGAGGCCCGCGCGGAACGAAAGCTTCTTCATGACGTAAATCTCTCCCTTGGAACAGGTGGCGAGTCGCAGCGCCGCCCGATTGGCAACCTGCACGACCCACCAAGGTTTTCCAAGCCGCTTTGTTCCCTTATCGTGGTGACATCAGTCACAGGAGAATGCCAAATGTCGCAGGCGGCTTTGATCGTGGGTGCCGGCGATGCAACCGGTGGCGCGGTGGCTAAAGCCTTGGCGCGCGAGGGTTTTACCGCGTGTGTCAGCAGACGGCCGCGTAACGCCGACGCGCTTGAAGCGCTCGCGCAATCGATCCGCGGAGAAGGCGGCAACGCACAAGCATTCCCGTGCGACGCGCGCGATGAGGATCAAATGAACACACTCGTCGAAACGGTCGAGCGCGAGGTTGGGCCAATCGAAGTCGCGGTGTTCAACATTGGCGCCAATGTCCGCTTCGGCGTGCGCGAGACGAGCGCGCAGATTTACCGCAAGGTTTGGGAGATGGCGTGCTTCGCGGGCTTTCTGATGGGGCGCGAGGTTGCCAAGGCGATGGTGCCGCGCGGCCGGGGCACTATCATCTTCACGGGCGCCACCGCCTCGCTGCGCGGCGGCGCGGGCTTTGCTGCCTTCTCGGGGGCCAAGGCCGGGCTGCGGATGCTCGCGCAATCGATGGCGCGCGAACTTGGACCACAAGGCATTCACGTCGCGCACGTCGTCATCGATGGCGGCATCGATACCGAGTTCGTCCGCGGCCTGCGCCCTGATTTCGACGAGCAAAAAGCGACCGATGGCGTCCTGTCACCCGACGCCATCGCCGCCCAATATGTCCTGCTCCACCGCCAGCACCGCAGCGCCTGGACTCACGAACTCGATCTGCGTCCGTGGAAGGAGGGGTGGTGAACGCCTCGGCCTAGCTCGCGCGCGTGCCCGTCATCGGGAAAGTGCCGAACATGCCCGCCTTGACCGAACCATTGACGGTGTCGCCATCGACAGTCGCAGTTCCGTCGAGCGTCATGGGCATCGGCACCTTCATGTCCATCTTCCAGGTGATCGTATTGCCGTCTATCTTGCCGTCATAGATATCGAGGCTGCCTTGATCGCCGGCGTTGGTGCCGGTCCAGGTCGTGCCGTCGTCGCTGGGATTGACGGTCAACACCGACTTCTGATCGCCCATCGGCGACTTCACAACGCAATTATAGCTTCCGGCAACGGACATCATGCTCTCCCAAGAAATGGCGGCGCGCCGGGATCTATTCCGCGGCGGGCACGGTAACGGTTTCCACGGGAAGCCCAACCGCGTCAAGCTGCGGTCGCAGCTTTGCCGCTTCTCCGACGACGACGAAGATGAGCTTGTCCGGGTCGATCTGCGCGCGCGCCGTAGCGTCGAGATCCTGCGCAGTCAGCCGCCGATATTTTTGCGCGAGCGTCTCGTAATAATCGTCTGGACGCCCGTAGGTGACGATTGTGGAAATTCCGGAAAGCACGTCCGATGCCGTTTCGAACTGGCCCGGAAGTTCGCGGACATTGCCGTTGATCGTGCGTTCGAGCTCCGCCGCAGTCACACCTTGTCCGCTCAAGAAGCCCGAAACCTGCTCGCGGATCGCCTTGATCGTATCGCCGGTCCGATCGGCCTGAACGGGTGCCGAGATCGAAAAGTTCACCGGCCCTTCCTGCGACGCGATGCCCGTCCGAGCGCCGTACGACCAGCCTTTGACCTCTCGCAAATCCATGTTGATGCGCGAAAGGAAGTTGCCGCCGAGAACGTCGTTGGCAGCGCGCAGGGCGACGAGATCGTCGCGGCCGGTGACACCCAGCACTTGCCCGGCCAGAATCAGCGATTGCGGCGAATTGGGACGGTCGATGAGATAGATTTTGGGCTCTGGCACGGGAATCGTGGCCGAAAAATCCTTGACCGGGCGCGCCATGCGATCGCTCGGCCAGTTGCCGAACTGCGCATCGAGCAGCGGCAGCAAGGTGGCGAGATCGGTATCGCCGACCGCGACAATGCGGGCATTGTCGGGACGCACCCAGCGACGATGGAATGCCCGTAGATCATCAGGCGTCAGCGCCTTGACCGTCTTCGGATCGCCCAATCCCGATGGCGCGATTCCATAAGGATGCGCCTCGCCATAGAGCTTCTTGGGGAGCACACGTTGGGCCAGGCCGCGCGGCTGCGTCAATTCGGAGGCGATCGCGGTCAGTTGCTGATTGCGCACCCGATCAACTTCGGCGGGCGCGAAGGCCGGGCGGCGAACGATATCTGCGAGCAGCGCGATCGACGGCGCGAGATTGGCCTTGAGAGCGGACAGGCCGAAGCTCGTCCGGTCGAGCGTCGCGCCGGTGCTGATCCCGGCACCGAGCCGCTCGCTTTCCTCCGCAATCTCGATTGAGCTCCGCGTGTCGGTGCCTTCATCCATTGCTCCAAGCATCAGCGCCTGCGTACCGAGCGCGTCTTTGGGATCGGCGGCATAGCCCGCATCGAAGCTGACACTGAGATTGACCTTGGGCACCGTTGCGCGCCGCGCGAAATAGACCGGAATACCGTTCTTCAGCGTAGCGCGCTCGATCGCGGGAAAATCGAGCGCTGTGAGGTCTCCGACATCGGGCAGCTTGCTGCGATCGGCTTTGGAAGGCGATTTCGTAATCGCGGCCTCGGCGGTGGGTTTGGGCGGGGCAGGCGGCGCCACGCCCGCTTCCTCATAAGCGTCGCGCTCACCCGGCACGACAGCCAAGGAAAAAACCGGCCGCCCCAGCCATTTGCGCGCCGCCGCGGTCACCTGCGCGGGGGTCAGCGCCGCCAGTTCGTCGAGTTCCTTTTTGAAACGGCTCGGATCGTTCGAATACAGGGCGCCTTCGGCCAGTGTCACCGCCTTGCCGCCGAAGCCACCGACCGATTCGAGCCCGCTGATCTTTCTCGCGGCGCTGCCGGTGACGACGCGCGTCAGTTCATCTGCGGTCGGCCCGGTCTTGAGAAAGTCGGCGATCACGGCGTCCAGCCGCGCCGCGACGGTTGCCGGCTCCACCCCGGGGCGGACATCGGCGCTCACATAAAATATCCCGACATCCTGATAGAATTCGGCTGAGGCGACGACGGCGACGGCGACCTTTTCGTTGCGCACCAGCGCATTGTCGAGCCGGGAGCTGGATAGCCCGCCGAGCACCGACCCCGCCGCATCGAGCGCGGTCGCATCCTTGTCGTTCAACCCCGGGATCGACCAAAGCCGGTAGAGACGCGTCGTCGCGACGCGATCCTTGATCACCTTTTCGCGGATCACCGGCGCGGCGGGCACGGGCGCGGCGACGGGCTTGACCGCCGGCCCGCGCTTGATGTCACCGAACCAATATTCGACCTTCTGCTTCGCAGTCGGCACATCGATGTCGCCAGCGAGCACAAGGATCGCATTGTTGGGACCGTAATTGTCGCGGAACCAGTTCTTGACGTCCTCGAGACTCGCCGCGTCGAGATCGGCCATCGATCCGATGGTCGAGTGACGATAGGGATGGCCTTCGGGGAACAGCCCTGCGAGAATCTCGTAGAAAGTCAGGCCGTATGGCTGGGTATCGCCCTGGCGCTTCTCGTTCTGGACGACGCCGCGCTGATTATCGAGCTTTTCCTGCGTAACCGCCCCGAGCAGATGGCCCATGCGGTCGCTTTCGAGAAACAGCGCGCGATCGAGCGCCGCCGTCGGCACCGTCTGGAAATAATTGGTGCGGTCGAAGAATGTCGTGCCGTTATAATCGGTCGCTCCCACCTGCTGAAGCGGCTCGAAGAATTCGCCCGGCGAGTTCTCGCTGCCGTTAAACATGAGATGCTCGAATAGGTGGGCAAAACCCGTCTTGCCCTTGGGCTCGTGCTTCGATCCGATCCCGTACCAGACCGATACTGCGACCAGGGGCGCCTTGCGATCGGTATGGACGATGACGCGCAAGCCGTTCGCCAGCGTAAATTGCTCATAAGGCAGTTTCACCGCCTTCACGAGTTCCGAGACCGGCGCGGGCTTGCTATCCTGCGCGACTGCAGGCGCGGCGAGGATCAACGCGAAAGCGGTGGCGAAACGAAAAGCGATTTTGGTCATCAACGATCCCGGCAAGGTGGAGGGTGCCGCCCTAGCAGCGCGTGCCGCGCCATGACAGCGGCTTGATTAACCCGCGCTTGCCTGCACAAGGCGGCGACATGGATCGTGAACTTCTCGAACGGATCGCCGATGCGCTCGAACGGCTTGCGCCGCCGCCGGTTGCGGTGCCCGACGGCGATGCTCCCGCGTGGGTTTGGCGGGACAAAGCGCTCACGCGAGTTACCGAATTCGCGCCGTTGCCGATCGATTTGCTCACCGGCATTGTCGCCCAAAAACAAGCGGTGCTGACCAATAACCGGCGGCTCGCATCAGGCGAGGCCGCGCATGACATACTGCTCTGGGGTGCGCGCGGCAGCGGCAAATCGGCGCTCGTCAAATCCTCGGTCGCGGCGGTTCAAGCCGAAGGCGCCAATCTGACCCTGGTCGAGGCATCGACAGCCGCGCTCGATACACTGCCCCGGCTGTTCGACGCGGTGCGCGACTGGGACCGGCCCGTGATCGTATTCGTCGACGACCTCGCCTTCGAAGGCGGCGCGGATGCCGCACGCCAACTCAGGTCGTTGCTCGAAGGCGGAGCAGCGGCGCGGCCCGCGCATGTGCGGCTCTATGTAACATCGAACCGGCGCCACATCGTCGCGCGCGACATGGCGGAGCAGGATTCGGCGATCAACGTCCGCGACGTCGTCGATGACCGACTCGCGCTGTCGGATCGATTCGGCCTCAGCCTCGGCTTCCACGTCTGCGATCAGGCGACGTGGCTGGCGATGATTGCGCGCTACGCCGCGCATCTCGGCATCGCCTTTGACGAGCAGGATGCGCTGACCTGGGCGACGCAGCGCGGCAGCCGATCGGGCCGCGTCGCCTGGCATTATGCGGTCGAAATTGCGGGGCGCGCGGGCCTCGCCGGGATAGGCTCTAGTGGAGCAGCATCGCTTCCTTGAGCTTCAGTTTTCGCTTCTTGAGTTCGTGGAGAAGAATTTGGTCTGGGGCGGGGCGGCGGCTTTCTTCTTCGATCAACTTGTCGAGCCCGGCATGCTTGGCCTCGAGCGAAAGCGTATGTGCTGCGTCCATCCGCGAGTCTCCTTTGCTTGTGCGGTGAGTAAACCACCAAATTGCTTGCCTGTCTGTAACATAACGCACAGATTGCGACGCAGTTGCTCGCATTGTCGATGAATCGCCGGGGGGCACGTGACGAACCGATTGGCAGAGCAGGAAATCCAGGCAAGGCTTGCCGGCCTGCGCGATGCGCATAGCGATCTCGACGCCGCGATCGCCGCGCTTGCCGAACGCGGCACCCCCGATCAGCTCCAACTCGCGCGAATGAAACGCCGCAAGCTCAAGCTCAAGGATGAGATCATCACCCTCGAAGGCCAGCTCATCCCCGATATCATCGCCTGAGCCCAATGCAGCGCGCTAATGGCATTTCAAGTGACGACGCGCGCGCGGCCATGCTGCGTGACGGCCCAATCCTTTCGACGCTCCTGCGGCTGAGCCTACCCAATCTGATCGCGCTCTGTTCGGCGACGATCGTGTCGATCGCCGAGACCGCTTATGTCGGCGCGCTCGGGGTCGCGGCACTCGGCGGCGTTGCGCTCGTCTTCCCGATCTTCATGCTGATGCAGATGCTGTCGGCGGGCGCGATGGGCGGTACCGTTTCCGGGGCTGTCAGCCGCGCACTCGGTCGCGGCGATCGCGATCGCGCCCAGGCGCTGGCGATGTCTTCGCTGGTGATCGGGTTGGCCTTAGGCCTGGCCTTCACGCTCATGGTGCTGACGCTGGGCCCCTCGATTTATCGCCTTCTCGGGGGGTCGGGACGAGTTCTCGCGGAGGCCGTCATCTATTCGAACATCGCCGCGCTCGCGATCGTCGCGGTCTGGATGACGAACATCCTCGCCTCGATCGTGAGGGGTTCGGGCAACATGGCCGTGCCCGCTTGGACCCAACTTAGCGCCGGGGTGGTGCAAGTCGCGATCGGGGGCGCGTTCGGTCTCGGGCTGGGCCCCGTTCCCCGGCTGGGGATGGCCGGGGTCGCGCTCGGGCAGCTCGTCGCCTTCTGCGGTGCAGCGTTGGTCCTCTTTCTCTATTTGCGCTCGCCGCGTGCCCGGCTGCGCGTCCGCATCGATGCCGGCCTGTTGAGCCGAGAACGGTTCCGCGAAATCCTGGGGATCGGCGCCGTCGCGATGCTCTCCCCCTTCCTGTCGGTCGCGACGATCCTCGCGCTCACCGCACTCGTCGCGCGTTTCGGCGCCGAAGCATTGGCGGGATACGGCATCGGTGTTAGGCTCGAATTCCTGCTCATTCCCATCGCCTTCTCGGTCGGCGTCGCCTGCGTGCCGATGGTCGGTACGGCGATCGGATCGGGAAATGTGGTGAGAGCGCGCCACATCGCCTGGACCGCGGGCGCTCTCGCCGCCGGCGCGCTCGGCGTGCTCGGTTTGATTGCCGCTGCGATCCCGGGGCTGTGGGTTGATATCTTCACCGATAGCCCCAGCGTGCGTGACGCCGCCTATCACTATCTCGAAATAGCTGGCTTTGCGTTCGGTTTCTTCGGGCTCGGGCTGTGTCTTTACTTCGCGTCCCAAGGGGCTGGGCGTGTCGGGGGCGCAATCGCCGCGCAGAGCATCCGGCTGGTGATCGTCATCGCGGGCGGCTCGCTCCTCTGGAACATGGCAGCGCCATTATCGGCCGTATTCGTCCTTTCGGCCGGTGCGATGGTCGCCATGGGTCTGGGAACCGCGCTCTTCATCAAGCTCAGCACGTGGGAAGCGACGGCACCATGATTTCGCAGCCGCATCGCCGTGCCGAAATCAAAAGCTGGTGCGGCCGAGAAGACTCGAACTTCCACGGGCTTTCGCCCACAACGACCTCAACGTTGCGCGTCTACCAGTTCCGCCACGGCCGCACGCTCATGTGGATGCCGTCTGACCGGCTCCGGTAGCGGGCGCGCTCTAGCGAGAGACTTCGGGCCGCGCAATGCCCGTGGCGCGTTAACCGCGATGCGGGGTTGCGCACGGCGTTAACGCTTTGTTTACCACTGGTGATGCTCGCCGCGATCCTGCTCGCCGCCACCGCTCCCGCACCGTCACCGGCGCGCGCGGTAGCGGTCGCGCGGGCGCGTATCCTCTCGGCGCCGAGGATCGATCTGCGAAAGCCGGGCCGCGTCCCCGGCGCGCGCGTGGGAAAGCGGACGGTGGATTTCGAGTGAAGGCTAACTCCCACTCGCCCCGGAGAAGCTCAGGTTCAAAGCCCGTGCGCCCTTGGGCACATCGACTTCGGCACTGTTGAACTCGATGCTGGCGTTGGGCCCGATCGTCCGCCTGGGCGGGGTGATCGTCCAGCTATAAACGACGCGGCCATTGGGGGCGTCGCGCAGTTCGGCGACGATGTCGGGCACCCGCTGGTTCACCGGCGTTGGATTGACGATGCGCGCGTTGATCGCGAACAATTCATTGCCGTTGGGCAACGTCCGCCGCTCGGGATTTCGTACCAGCTGAAAGCGCAGCGGCACGTCGAAGCTGCCGCCCAGCCCGAGCTTGGCCGCGAGCGTCGGCGTGCCGAACCAGAAGATCGCGCCCGTGGCTGCGAGCAAGATCAGTGCCGCCGCGGCCGCCGCGATCGTCCAGCGCCGCGTCGGGTTGCGGCGCGGGCGGAAGGGCGGCTCATGCGCGAAAGCGTCTATCCCCTCATTATCGTCCTCGCCGTTGACCCAGGCAGGCAGCGGGTCCTGCGGCGGCAGTGCCGGCGCGGGGCGTTCATCTTCGACCGGCGGCAGTGACGCGGCAGGCGGAGGCGAAGGCGGCGCGACGGGCGGCAAGGGCAGCTCGGCAGCTTCAAACGCAGGGTTGATCGGTGGCTCGGCGAACCAGCTATGCTTGCAGCTTGCGCACCGCACCTGACGGCCGTTCGGCCCGACAGCGCTATCGGGAACGAGGTAGCGCGTCTTGCAAGCCGGACATGCGAGGATCATGGTTAAACCCTAGAGTCTTTGGCGACCGCAAAGCAAGGGCGGCAGTCCCAAGTCATGCTTGAAGCGAACATGGTTGCGGTGCAATGAACCATGCGGGGGCGCGACGGGAACGCATGTCGACGATCGTTCAATTCGAAAATGTCGGCCTGCGCTACGGAACGGGTGCCGAAACATTATCCGATGTCAGCTTCTCGCTGATCAAAGGCGGGTTCTACTTCCTGACCGGGCCTTCGGGCGCGGGCAAAACCTCGATGCTGCGGCTGCTCTATCTGGCGCAGCGCCCCAGCCGCGGGCTGATCCGCTTGTTCGACGAAGATATGGTGACGATGGCGCGCGACCAGCTGCCGCTGTTTCGCAGGCGGATCGGCGTCGTCTTCCAGGACTTCCGGCTGATCCCGCATCTTTCCACCTTCGACAACATCGCGCTGCCGCTGCGGATGGCGGGGGCGGAGGATCGCGAGATCGAAAAGCCGGTCAGTGAGATGCTCGAATGGGTTGGGCTTTCCGATCGCGCGAGCGCACGTCCCGCAACGCTTTCGGGCGGCGAGCAGCAGCGCGTCGCGATCGCGCGCGCGGTGATCGGCCGGCCGGACATTCTCGTTGCCGACGAGCCGACGGGCAATGTCGATCCCGAAATGGCGGCGCGGCTGCTCTATCTGTTCGATGGCCTAAACAAGATCGGCACGACAATCGTCGTCGCGACGCACGACCTCCACCTCTTGAGCCGGATCGGCAACGCGACGATCATGCGTCTCGAGGCAGGGCGTCTCCTCGATCCGACCGGCGCGCTCAAGCATCCGCCCCGGGCTGCCGCTTGATGCTGCAAATCGCCCCCGCCGAGGCAAGGCTGCTGCAGGAAGGGCGGCGCGCGAGCCCGATGCCGTGGGTGATCGCAATCATGATGTTCCTGACGGTGCTCGCCGCCGCCGCAGGATTGGCGCTCGGCAACGCTGCGGCGACGCTCGACGCCAGCCTGCAAGGCCGCCTGACAGTGCAGATTTCGGAAGCCAGTGCCGTGATCCGCGAAGCGCGGGTGCGACGCGCGGTTGCGGAACTGCGCGGGCTGGCTGCGGTTTCGGATGTTCGCATCGTGCCCGAGGAGCAGTTGACCGAAATGCTTGCGCCCTGGCTCGGCGAAGACGCGCTCGAACCTGATCTGCCCCTGCCAGCGCTGATCGATGTCGAGTTGCGGCAGGCGACACCTGAGGACGTGGCATTGATTACGCAGACGATCACCGATGCAGTCCCGGGGGCTCGGGTCGACGCCAATGCACAGTGGCTGGCACCGCTCGCCGGGTTGTTGCGCAGCCTCGAATGGCTGGCAATCGCGCTCGTGCTGCTGATGGCGATCGCGACCTCGGCGACGGTGGTGCTGGCCGCGCGCGCTGCGCTCAACACCCATCGCAGCACCATCGAGGTCATGCATTTGCTCGGCGCGACCGATGCGCAGGTGGCGCGGCTGTTCCAGCGCCGGATCGCGCTCGATGCATTGTTCGGCGGCGCGGCGGGGCTGGGCGCGGGTTTGCTCGTCTTGCTGCTACTCGGCGGCCGAGTGTCCGATATAGGATCCGAGCTGCTGGGTTCAGCCGGGCTCGGCTGGGGCGAGTGGCTGATCCTGCTTGCCTTACCGCTGCTTGGCGCGTTGCTCGCGACGCTGTGCGCCCGCGTCACCGTCATGCGCACGCTGAGCCGCGCACTATGATCAGGCGGATCGTCTCGCTGCTGTTGCTCGTCTGGCTGCTTGGACTGGTCTGGTTCGTCATCAGCCTGCCGCGCGCGGGCGGCGACGAAGCGACAGACGGCATCATCGTGCTGACCGGTGGCAAGGGCCGTATCGAGCGGGGCATCGCGCTGATTGCTGATAAGAAGGCCAAGCGAATGCTGGTGTCGGGCGTCGACCCCTCCGTTCAGCCCGCCGAGCTCGCGGAGGTTCAGCATGTCCCGGTGGAACTGATCACTTGCTGCGTCGATCTGGGCAAACAGGCGGTCGATACCCGCTCGAACGGCGACGAGGCCGCCCGCTGGGTCCGGCGCAACAAATTCAAGACGATCCGCCTGGTGACGACCGATTGGCACATGCCCCGCGCGCGGTTCGAGCTTCGCCGCACCCTGGGCGATGACGTCATCATCACCAGCGACGCGGTCGAAAGCGCGCCGTCGCTGATCACGCTGTTTCGCGAATACAACAAATTGCTTGCTCGTTGGGCAGCTTCGATCATCGGGATCTGACGGGGGCGCGATGAACCTGCTGCGCTCGATCCTGTTCACGCTGGTGTTTTACGTCGGCAGCATTCCCATCGTCATCGCCTCGGGCATCGCCGCGTTGATCGGCGAACGTGCGATCATTTTTATGGCGAACAAATGGGCGCGTTGGCACCGCTGGTGTGCGAAATGGCTGATCGGCGTCACCACGCGCGTCGAAGGGACGCTGCCGCAGACCCCGGCCCTGGTCGTTTTCAAGCATGAATCGATGTTCGAGACGATCGAGACGCTCGTTCTGTTCGAAAAGCCCGCGGTCGTCTTCAAGAAGGAGCTCGAGCGCATTCCCGTCTGGGGTTTCGCGGCGCGGCGGCACGGGGTCATCCCGATCGACCGTGAAGGCGGCGCCGCCGTCGTCCGTCAGATGATCGCCGCAGGCAAGGCCGCGATCGCCGAAGGGCGGCCGATCATCCTCTTCCCCGAGGGCACCCGCGTCGCGCATGGCAAGGCCCCGCCGCTTGGATCGGGCATGGCCGCGCTCTACCGCATGCTCGGCCTCCCCCTCGTCCCCGTTGCCCTCGACAGCGGCAAGGTCTGGCCGCGCGGCTTCCTCAAGCGCCCCGGCGTGGTGACGATGCGCGTCGGTGAGACGATCCCAGCCGGATTAAAGCGCGACGAAATCGAAGCGCGCGTTCATGCCGCGATCAATGCGCTGAACGGCACGGATTAGTTTTGCGCGAAGCGCATTTGTTTCACCCAAAGCACCAAAGCACCAAAGAATGATGAGCAGGTGTCATCTGCCGCGCACGCTTTGGTGCCTTGGTGCTTTGGGTGAAACCGGCTCCGCCGTATGAAAGTCGCGCTGGCTCAGTGATCGCCGCGCCCGAAGTCGGGCCGCGCATCGTCCTGGCCCTGTTCGATGATGCCTCGTCTGATGTCACGCGTGCGCGAGAATAGGTCGAACAGCGCTTCGCCGTCACCCCAGCGGATCGCGCGTTGCAGCGCGGTCAGGTCCTCCGAGAAGCGTTGCAGCATCTCGAGCACGGCGTCGCGGTTAGAGAGGAAGACGTCGCGCCACATCGTCGGATCGGAGGCGGCGATGCGGGTAAAATCGCGGAACCCCCCCGCCGAATATTTGATCACCTCGCTTTGCGTCACTGCTTCCACGTCGGATGCGGTGCCGACGATGGTATAGGCGATCAGGTGCGGCAGATGGCTGGTGATCGCGAGTACGCGGTCATGATGCGCGGCGTCCATTGTCTCGACCTTGGCACCGAGCCTCTCCCAGAAGGCCGAGACTTGCGCGACCTTGCCCGCATCTGCGCCTTCGGGCGGCGTCAGGATGCACCAGCGGTTGTGGAAAAGCGTCGCGAAACCCGCTTCGGGGCCGCTGCGCTCGGTTCCCGCGACGGGGTGTGCGGGAATGATCGTCCGCCCCGGCAGGGCTTCGGACAGTGCTGTCAGGATGCCCGCCTTGGTCGATCCGACATCACTGACGATCGCCTCCGTCGGCAGGTCATCCGCGATCTCCGCCGCGACTGCCCCCATCGCACCGACAGGCACGCACAGGATGACGATTTCGGCATCGGTCACCGCCGCCGCGGCGGTATCGGTGATGTCGTCGCAGAGATTGAGGCCGCGCGCCGTCTCGCGCGTCTGCGCGTCGGCATCGTGCCCGGTCAGCACCACGCCCTCCATGTGCGTCC
>CBDUBW010000023.1:0-19650 GCA_965365485.1 uncultured Aquisediminimonas sp. | reverse complement strand
AGCGACAGCCGCGCCTTCGTGGCACACTGCCGCGATCGTCACGGGCTGCTGACGGTAGCGGCAGGCGACAATGTCGTTCGCATCCTGCCGCCGCTGACGATCGAAGACAGCCACATCGCCGAGTGCATCGAGAAGCTTTCGGCCGCCGCCCGGGATTACCAGATCCCGCAGGCGGCGTGAGACATTTCATCGACCTCTCCGATGCCGGAGGGGATGCGATCGCGGCGATGATCAATGCCGCAATCGACCGCAAGGCGGCGCGCGCGGGCTGGCTAAAAGGCAAGCCGGACAGCGATGCCCCCCTGGCGGGTCACGCGCTTGCGATGATCTTCGAAAAGGCCTCGACCCGCACGCGCGTGTCTTTCGACATGGCGATGCGGCAACTGGGCGGCAGCGTCGTCATCCTCGATTCAGGCACCACCCAGCTCGGCCGCGGCGAGAGCATTGCCGATACCGCGCGCGTCCTCTCGCGGATGGTCGATGCGATCATGATCCGCACCGACGATCATGCCAAGATCGAAGAGATGGCGCATCACGCGACCGTGCCTGTGATAAACGGGCTTACCGACCTCTCGCACCCCTGCCAGATCATGGCCGATCTGTTGACGATGATCGAACGCGGCCATGCGCTGCCGGGGCTTGAGGTCGCATGGTTAGGCGATGGCAATAATGTGCTCAACTCGATTGTCGAGGCGGCGGGGCTGATGAAGTTCAACGTCCGCTGCGGCTGTCCACAAGGTTACGAGCCCGATTCGATCATCGTCGCCAAGGCGCGCGAACGCGGGGCACGGGTCGATTTGCTGTGCGATGCGGCCGAGGTTGCCGTGGGGGCCGATGTCGTCATCACCGATACCTGGGTCTCGATGGGCCAGGACCATGTCCATAACAAGCTCGCGGCGATGGCACCCTATCAGGTCAATGCGCGTTTGATGGCGATGGCGAAGCCGAACGCGACCTTTCTCCATTGCCTTCCCGCGCATCGCGGCGAAGAAGTCACCGACGAGGTGATGGACGGGCCGCAATCGGCGATCTGGGATGAGGCCGAGAACCGCATCCACGCACAGAAGTCTATTCTGCTCTGGTGCTTCGGCTTGATCGAATGAGCGACACTGATCGTGCCCTGAGTTTCATTCTGCCCGCCCGGAACGCCCGCGGGCGGCTGGTGCGCATCGGCTCCGTGCTCGAACAAGTGCTTTCGGCGCATGGCTATCCGCCAGTTGTCGAAAGGCTGCTGGCGGAAGCGCTCGCGGTGACAGCATTGCTTGGCGCGATGCTCAAGGACGCGGGCGGACAATTGACTATGCAGGCACAGACCGAGGGTGGTCCAATCACGCTGATGGTCTGCGATTATCGCGGCGGAGAATTGCGGGGCTACGTCAAGCATGATGCCGCCTTGGTCGCGTTGCTGCCGAAGGGTCCGTCGCTGAGCGAATTGTTCGGCCCCGGCTATCTCGCCATCACCTTCGATCAGGAAGTCAGCGGGGAACGCTATCAGGGTATCGTCCCCCTGGAAGGCGCGGACTTGGCCGAGGCGGTGCAGAGCTACTTCTTTCAGTCCGAGCAGATCCCCAGCCTCGTCCGCGTCGCCGTCGAAGGCGAGATCGCCGGCGCTCTCCTCCTCCAGCATCTCGCGGAAGGCGAGGACGGCCGCGAGCGGCTGCACACTCAGCTCGACCATCCGGAATGGGAGCATGTCGCGATCATCGGCGGCACGGTGGCGCCAGGCGAGCTCACCGACGAAACGCTTCCGCTCGAAACTTTGGTTTGGCGGCTGTTCAACGAGGAGGCGGAAATCCGCGTTCTCGGCGAAAGCTCGCTGACAAAGGGCTGCCGCTGCGACCCTATCCACATCCGCGACGTCATCTCGCGTTTTCCCGACGAAGAGCGCGCGGCGATGGCCGATGAAAACGGCTTGATCAAAGTCGAATGCGAGTTCTGCGCGCGGACTTTCTCGGTCGAAGGTTAACTTCGTTTCTGCACAGTATCGCCGCAATGCTGCTATAGAAAACGTCCAAGACCGGCGTGCGAGTCGGTGCGATACCAAGTCGGGGGACACGGTACGGGGCTAGGCATGAGCAAGCGAGGTTTGACCATATTGGCGTTGGCGGGTGCTCTTGCAGCGCCCAGCTGGTCGCAGCCTGCGCAAGCCCCTGCTTTGGTCGCGCTGGCAAACATCGAGCGTGGGCAATGGGTGTTGCGATCGCGCGAAGACCCGTCTGAAAACCGATCGGTGTGCATCGCCGATCCGCGTAGCTTGCTCCAGATCCGCCATAGCGGCGCAAACTGCAGCCGCTACGTGATCGAAAGCGCTGCCAAGACCGCCACCGTACATTACACATGTCCCGGTCAGGGCCATGGCCGGACGACGATCCGCGTCGAGACCGGCAAGCTCGTCCAGATCGAATCGCAAGGCATCGTCATGGGCGAGCCCTTCGCCGTCGCGCTCGAAGGCCGCAAGACCGGCGCGTGCGGCACGGCGACCGGCGCGCTGCTCTCCAACCAGCGTTAAACGATTCTTTACTCCACCGAAGTATTGGAAGTGCGTGCTTGATTTTTCATGGCACGCTTTCCTCCCAACAGGCTTTATGCCTTACTGGGCCGCCTTCCGGGGCGGCCCTTTTTTATGCGGCGGCCATCGCGCAATCGCGCGGAGAGGTTGGCGCGGGCAGCGCCGGGTCGTCTGCCGCAAGCTTGGCAAGACCGCGAGGCAGCATCGACAAGCTGAGCGCGTATCCCAGGATTGCGCTTGCGCCATAGCCGACCAGCGGAGTTGGATAGTTGCCGAGCGCAGCCGCCAGCACGATCGCTCCCCAAATCGCACCAAATGTCGCAGTACGCACCGCATCAACGCGGCCAATTGCGGGCAGCAGCAAAATCGCCGATCCGCTCCAGACGGCAGCCGCGGCGAGCGGATGGACGTCGAGCGCGGTATAGAGGATGCCGTCGACGAATGGCACGGCGGGCAAATGGTCGGGTTGGATCAGGGCCGCTGCAAAGCCCGTTGAGGCGAGTGCGAACGCCGTCCGGGTGATCGCGCCCGGCCGGATGAATGCCGTCGCGGCCATTGCCGCCGTCAGCGCACCGGCGATGGCGCGGTCAGGCTGGAGAGCAAGTGCCACTGCCGCCAAACCGACGCTCGCCAATGTGCCTCGGCCGGGGGACTTGGCGAAAAGCATCGCAATCAGCGGCAACACGATCAAGCTCGGCTGGATCGCGACGCCGCCCACTGCGAGCCAGCGCGTGGCACCTTCGACTTGCTCCCCGGCGAGGCTTGCCGCGAGCAGACCCAGCGCCAGCGGACCTGCGATCACACCTGGTGCCAACGACTTGAATGTTCGCAGTCCGGCCCATGCGATCGCCAGACCGAGCACCAGCGCCGACGCGTTTATGGCGAGGTGGCGGGTCGGGGCACCTGCTAATACCATGTAGAAAAGGCCGAGGCCGGTCGCAACGACAGCGCAAAGGACAGCAAGGCGCTGCGGACGTTCGAAAGGCGGGGTGGTGACGCTCATCCCGCCAAGGTGCATGATCCCCGCTGGCCTTGCAACCGCTCGGTCTGGGTATTAGCCGCGCGGCATGCCCGCAAAGCCAGCAATCGTTCTCCTTTCAGGAGGCCTCGACTCAATGGTCTCCGCTGCTCGCGCGATCGAGGCGGGGTATGCGCTTCACGCGCTGACCATCGATTACAACCAGCGCCACCGGGTCGAGCTGGAAGCGGCGGGTCGTATCGCGAAGGCGCTTGGAGCAGCTCGGCACATTGTCATGCCGCTAGATCTGACGCGCTTCGGCGGTTCGGCGCTGACCGACGCCGCAATCGATGTCCCGAAAACGGGTGTCGAGCCGGGCATCCCGATCACTTACGTTCCCGCGCGTAACACCATCTTCCTGTCGCTGGCTCTGGGTTGGGCGGAAGCGGTTGGCGGGCGCGATCTCTTCATCGGTGTCAACGCGCTCGATTATTCGGGGTATCCCGATTGTCGCCCCGGCTTCATCGCTGCGTTCGAAGCGATGGCGGCGCAAGCCACCGCGGCGGGCGATGCCGGCGAACGCTTTACGGTGCACACGCCGTTGATTGACATGAGCAAGGCCGACATCGCTCGAGAAGCAGCGCGGCTTGGACTCGACGCGGGGATGAGCTGGTCATGCTACGATCCGCAGGATGGACGCCCCTGCGGGCAGTGCGACTCCTGCCGCCTGCGCGCGAAGGGGTTCGCCGAAGCCGGGCTGACCGATCCGGCGCTGGCATGAGCTACGCGGTCAAGGAGCTGTTCCTCACCCTGCAGGGCGAAGGCGCGCGCAGCGGGCGACGAGCGGTGTTCCTTCGCTTTGCCGGATGCAACCTCTGGTCGGGGCGTGAGCACGATCGCGCCGCTGCGATCTGCAAGTTCTGCGACACCGATTTTGTCGGCACCGATGGCGACGGCGGCGGCAAATTTGCCGATTCGGAGATGCTGGCCGATGCCGCGGCGACGGCCTGGGGTGATGGTCAAGACGACCGCTATGTCGTCATCACCGGCGGGGAGCCGATGCTGCAGCTCGATGCAGCATTGATCGATGCGCTGCACGATCGCGGTTTCGAAATTGGAGTCGAATCGAACGGCACCTTGCCCGCGACGCCCGGCATCGACTGGCTGTGCGTCAGCCCCAAGGCCGGCAGCGACACGGTTCAGCGCAGCGGCGACGAGCTCAAACTCGTCTGGCCGCAACCGGGCAGCGATTGGCAGTCGATGCAGGACTGGGCGTTCACCCACCACTTCATCCAGCCGATGGACGATGCGAATTCTGCCGCGAATGTTCGCGCCTGCATCGATTTCGTGCTGGCCAATCCGCGCTGGCGGCTCTCGCTGCAAACGCACAAGCAGTTGGGGATTGCCTGAACGTCGCGCTCGGCTAGGCTGACTGGCGATGTTCATCGGCCATTACAGCGCGGCGCTGGTCGCAGCGGCGCACCCCAAGGCCCCTCCACTCGGCACGCTTTTCGTCGCGGCGCAACTCGTCGATTTCGGCTTTGCGGGGCTGGTTCTCGCGGGCGTCGAGCATGTGCGGCTGGTGCCGGGCATCAGCGTGATGAACCCGCTCGATCTCTACCATATGCCCTATACGCACAGCCTGATCGGCGGATTGATGTGGGCTGCGGGCTTCGCGCTCGTGATCAAGCTGTGGCGCGGCGACTGGACGGCGGGGGTGATCGCGGGAGCCGTCGTGCTTTCGCACTGGCTTCTCGATCTGATCGTGCATGTGCCTGATCTGACCATTGCCGGTGCGCCGCCCAAATTGGGGTTTGGTCTCTGGAACCGGCCGCTGATCGAAATGCCCTTGGAACTCGCCATCACCTTCGGCGCGCTTTGGTTCTATACGGCGCGCACGCGGCCGCTGCGAGTCGACCTTGCAATGCCGCTGCTCGCGGCATTTCTATTCATTATTCAGATCGCCAACTGGTTCGGCCCCGCGCCCGAGGCGGTACCGATGATGGCTGTGACGATGCTGGTCGTTTTTACGCTGGCTGCGATGATCGCTGCCTGGGTCGGGCGGAGCCGCGCCCCCGCCTAGGGAACAGGATCGATCGGCTGGTTCGCCTTGGCTTCCTCGCGGGCCTTGCGCATATACTCGGCCCAGCAGCCGGTCCAACCGCCCGCGCCGACAGTCGAGCAACTGCCGATGCCGGTCTTGCCCTCGCTCAGCGTCGCCTGCGACCGCACTGCCCAGCTTTCGCGCTCGGGCGAAGGCAGCGTCTCACGGAAGGCCTTGGGGATGCGATAGCGCTCGGTTTCGGGCGCGACGACGCAGATGGTATCGGCAGGGCATTTGTCGTCGCCGAAGATGGTCAACACGCGCTCCTGCGCCATCGCGGGGGCGGGCATCGCCAGCGGCGCGAGCATGAGCGTCAATGCGGCAAAGCGTTTCATCTTATCTTTGTCCTTCCCGTCACCTGAACCTGCGATGAGCCTAAATCCGTTTCGACAGCGCAATGGCGGCGCGGCAGCCCAAACGGATCGCTGTCGATAAAACCGCATAACCCGGCGCGCGTTCCGCCCCGGCGGTGATCGCGGTGTCCTTATGCTCGGCCTCCTCGGCGCGAAAGTCTGCGATTGCCTCGGCAAGTTCAGGATCGCTGGCTTCGAGCTGATCGAGCTGCTCGCCATAATGCGCGTCGATTTCGGTTTCGACCGCCGCCGTGCACGCCATCGCGGCTTCAGGCCCGATCAGCGCAGTCACGGCGCCCAGGCCATAGCCTGCGACATGCCAGAAGGGATGGAGCAAGGTCGGACGCACGCGCCGCTCGGTGATCATCCGGTCGAAGAAGTCGAGGTGGCGCTGCTCCTGCGCCGCCATATGGCGGATGGCACGCGCTGCGGGATGACGCCCACCAAGCACCGCGAGTTGCCCGGCGTAGATGCGCGCTGCCCCATATTCGCCGGCTTGATCGACGCGGATCATGCTGTCTGTGTCAGGCTGCTTCATATTTTCTTCTGGGCCAGGCGGAAGATTGCGATCGAGGCGATCAGCGAGATGATTGCGTTATAGCCGGCAAGCGAGATGCCGAACAGCGTCCATGGCGCGACGTCGCAGCGCACCAGCGGGGCCTTCATGATATCCTTCATGAAATCGCCGCCGGTGCTGACTGCCGTCGTCGCGCACTGGGTGATACCTTCCCACCAGCCATATTCGACGCCCGCGTGGAACGCGCCGATGCCGCCGCTGACGGCTATCGCCAGCGCCGCCAGCAGCACCAACGCCCGCTGCGCCGCGCCGGGAACGATGAATGCCAGAGCCGCCAGGCCGATCGCCGTGTAATGCGGCCAGCGTTGCCACTGGCACATCTCGCACGGATAGAGCCCGCCCAGATACTGCGACCCCAGCGCACCCGCCATGAGCGCGGTGGGCACCGCCAGCGCAAGCGCCCGCCCGAGCTGAAACGAGGTCACGAAGACGGCTTACCGGCTGCCCTTACGCGCTCCTACGGCAGCGCCAGCGGTCTGCGTCCGCGCCAACCGCCCAATCGTCTCCAGCGCGTAATGCAGCTGAAAGTCCGTGATGCCTTTTGCTTTCAGCTGGTCGGCAGTCTGGCTAAAGCGCGGATCGGCCTTGGTGTCCGATTCGAGCACCGTATTGTCGACCTTGGCCTCGTTGATGAGGTGACGGCCGAGATCGGCCTCGCGGAAGCGCGGCCGCGACTTGTAATCGGGGTCCGACAGCTGAGGCACGGCAATATCGGGCTCGATCCCGCCTTCCTGCACCGACTTGCCCGAGGGCGTGTAATAGCGCGCTGTGGTGAGCCGGAGTGCTGTCGTGTCGTCGAGCTGGATCAGCGTCTGCACCGATCCCTTGCCGAAGCTCCGCTCCCCCATCACGAGCGCGCGGTGGTGATCCTGAAGCGCGCCTGCGACGATCTCGGCGGCCGAGGCGGACCCGGCATCGACGAGGACGACGATCGGCTTGCCGTGCGCGAAATCGCCCTTGCGCGCGAAATAGCGCTCGATGTCACGCTTGTTGCGGCCGCGCTGCGAGACGATCTCGCCGCGATCGAGGAAAGCATCGGAGACTTCGATTGCCTGATCGAGCAGCCCGCCGGGGTTCGAGCGCAGATCGACGACGTAGCCTGTCGGCTGGCGGCCCAGCGACTTGTCGATCGCGACCAGTGCGGAGCGCACGTCGGCGCCGGTGCTCTTCGAGAAAGCGTTGATGTTGACGATGCCGATGCCGTTCTTGACTTCCCACTTGACTGGCTTGAGCTCGATGATCTGGCGCGTGATCGTCACGTCGAATGGCTTGTCGCGGCCCGGGCGGACGATGGTGAGCTTGATAGAGGTGCCGGGCGTGCCGCGCATCTTGTCGACCGCTTCATCGAGAGTGCCCCCGAAGATGAGGACGCCATCGAGATGGGTGATGAAATCTCCCGGCTTGATCCCGGCCTTGTCGGCGGGAGAATCCTCTGTCGGGGTCTGAACCTTGACCGCGCCGTCTTCCAATCCGACGGTCAGCCCCAGCCCGCCATAATTGCCGTCGGTCTGAACCTTCATATTCTCGAAATCGCGCGCATCGAGGAACGAGCTGTGCGGATCGAGACTGGCCAGCATGCCATCGATGGCACCCTTGATCAGCGTCTTATCATCGACGCTTTCGACATAATCGAGTCGGACGCGTTCGAAGACGCTCAGAAACTGGTCGATTTCGCGATAGGTGTTCGCGTCGACCGCGGCGATTGCGCTGGTCGCGGCCGGGACGAGCGCGACGCTGGTGGCGAGAAGTGCGGCGCGGAGAAGGTCTTTCTTCATCGAAGTTTGTCCAGCAATCTTGGGGGCAGACCGCGCAATGCGTTCGCCCGGTTTAACATGGCCTGAAGCCTTGCCTCGTTTCTATCCCAACAGCCTGGCGATGTCGATTGGTCGCATGTTGCGCCGGAGCTCGACCGTCACCTGCGGGCGGACGCGCGCGGCGCGGCCGATCGGCGAGCCCTGGACAACGCTGTCTCCGACGCGCACATCGCGCGCGGCGAGGTTGGTCAGCAGGCTCGTCCAGCCGCGGCCGTGATCGATGATGACGATCTGCCCGAAGCCGCGAAAGGGCCCCGCGAAGACGATGCGGCCTCCCGCGGGGGAGACGATCTGCGCGTCCGGACGCGTGGCCAGAGTCAGACCTCTTGCCCTGATCCCGGTCGGAGAGACTTCGCCAAGGCCCGTCACCACTGTGCCCGCGACGGGCAGGCGGTATGGCAGGCGGTTCGACACTTCGGCGGGCGGTGCCGCCGGTGCCGTCCGCGCCAGCATCGGCTGCTCGGGCCTGAGCACCGGTCCGGGCAAGGTTTCCAGCCGCGCGCGGACTTCGGCCGCTTCCCCCAGCCTGCCGATCAGATCGCCGATATCGCGCGCTTCCTCACCCATGGCGATGGCGCGATCCTGCTCTTCGATCGCTGACCCGGCGAGCGCCTGTGACGCCTGGCGATGACGGGCGGCAACCTGCGCCAGCGCCTTGCGCTCGCCATCGAGGCGGCGGCGGCCATCGGCGAGCGCCGTGACCGCTCGACCGGCATCGCTGCGCAACTGCCGCCCGCGTTCGAGATCGGCGCGCAGCCCGGCGGTGCGATCGCGCAGCCGCGGCAGCACGCTGCCGAGGATCGCGCGGGTATAGACCATTTCGCGCAGCGAGCCCGGCTGAACCAGGGCGAGCGCGGGAGGTCGCCTCGACAAGGTTTGCAGCGCCGCGACCAGCCGCACCACCGGGGCTTGCTTCTCGGCGAGCTTGGCGCGCAAATCTTCCTGCAGACGCTCGATCAAGCGGACTCTGGCTTCGGCGGCGACGATGTTCGCTTCCGCCGATTGGATGCGCGATGCCACCGCCGCCGCTTCGATCTGCGCTTTGCGCGCTTCCCCCTGTTCGGCGATGGCGCGCGCTTCGAGCGCTTGGGCGCGGGCGGCGGCATTTTGCGATTCGAGCTTCGCACGCGCGAGGGCGGCACGCTCGGCTTCGATCGATTGCGCGTGAATCGCCGACGCGGCGAAGGCCGCTGCCCCGATCAGCAGAGCGATGCGCAGTCTATTTTGATTGAGGATCGAGCTTGCCAAATTTGGTCTCGAACCCGGCGATGTCACCGCTGGCCAGATAGCCGCATTGTTCGACCCAATTGTCGCGCGTGATGCGGCCCTTGAAGGTGCCGAGATGGGTATCGACCGTCGCGATCTCGCCCGGCCCCCATGCGGCGATCTGATCGTAGCGCGTAATCTCGAGCGCGGTCAGCATGTTGGCGAGCTTGGGACCGATGCCCTTGACGCGACGCAGATCGTCGGGTTCGCCTTGCGCAAGAGGAATGCCGATCGCGCTTACCGGGCCCGCCGGGGCCGCGGGCGTCTCGATCACGGGCACCGCCTCGATTGGCGCGACCACAGCGATGGGCTCGACGGCAGGCTTACCTGGCGGCGGCGCGGCAATCGGTTTCGAAGCGGATGCGCCGCCGCTGTTGAACGCAATCAGCCACCAGAGCAGCAGCGCCGCGATCACCAGACCGCCGACAATCACCAGCATCGTACCCGACATCGCCTGCCCTCCTAAGCCGCCGAATCTAGCGCGGGCGGTGTCGAAGTCCAGCCATGGTCAGTCGCGTGATACCGCTGCGACCTGCTTACTGCCCGCCAGCTGAGTCAGCTTGACGAATTCGCTGCGGAGATAGCCGCTCGGCTCGCCTGCGAGGCGGCGGATGTCGGCGAAGCTGAACTCGCCGAGATATTTGTCGTCGCGCAATTTCTGCCCGAACGCCGCGACCGCGACCGCGAAGGCCATGTCGCCGCGCGGCGGGCTTGCGGCGCGCAAAACACTGCCGTCGATCGGCCGTTCGATCAGCATCGATTCCGCGCCGTCGGGCAGCTTGTAGCGCAGCTTGAGCCAACCGATGTCATTGGTCCAGACGCCCGGCTTCGCAGCCTGGCGGTTGGCTTCATAGTGCCGCGCGGGCAGCCAGCCTTTCGCGCCCTTGGGGACGATCTCGTAGAGCGCCGTCACCTGATGCCCCGCGCCGATATCGCCGGCATCGACCTTATCGTTGTCGAAATCCTCTTCGGCGAGAATGCGGTTCTCATAGCCGATCAGCCGATATTCGCCGACGGTAGCGGGATTGAATTCCAGCTGGATCTTCACATCCTTGGCGATCGTGAACAGCGTCGCCGCCATCTCGTCGTCCAGGACCTTCTGCGCTTCGATCGCGCTATCGATATAGGCGTAGTTGCCGTTGCCGATATCGGCGACCTTTTCCATCATCGCTTCATTGTAGTTGCCCTGGCCGAAGCCGAGCGTGGTCAGCGTGATGCCGCTTTCGCGGTTGCGCTTGACGATCGCCTCGATGCCGTCCTGCGAGGAGATGCCGACGTTGAAATCGCCATCGGTCGCCATGATCACGCGATTGACGCCACCCTTGATGAAGTTGGCGCGGGCGGTGGCGTAGGCAAGCTCCATCCCCTGCCCGCCCGCGGTCGAACCACCTGCGGCGAGGCAATCGAGCGCGGCCTTGACGTAATGCGGTTTGTTGGTCGGATCGAGCACGATCCCCGCCGCACCCGCATAGACGACGATCGAGACCTTGTCCTTTGCGCTCAGCCGGTCGGCGAGCATCGCCAGCGATGTCTTAACCAGCGGCAGCTTGTCCGGGCTGTTCATCGATCCCGAGACGTCGACGAGAAAGACGAGGTTGGCGGCCGGGCGCTCGGCACGCGGCAAGTCGTAGCCCTTGATGCCGATACGCAGCAGCGCCGTCTCCGGGTTCCAGGGCGTGCTCGCGACATCGGTCGTGATCGAGAATGGCCGAGAGCGATCCGGAGGCGCCGGGTAATCGTAACGGAAATAGTTGAGCATCTCCTCGGTCCGCACCGCTGCCACCGGAGGCATCTGGCCCTGCGTCAGGAAGCGGCGGACATTGGCGTAGGAGCCGGTATCGACATCGACCGAGAAGGTCGAAACCGGCTCGTTCGCGACCGCCTTGATGCTTGCGACATCCTTGCCCGCATAGCGCTCGCGATCTTCGGGTTGCGGACGCGGATAGGGGTATGGCGCAATCATGCGAGAGAGGCCCGATGCGCTCTTGGCGCGCGAAGCATCCATCGCGGGGGCCATCGGCGCCGCCATCACCGGTGGCGGCGGCGGCGGAAGCGCTTGCGAGGTCACGACCCCGCCAGGCTGGCGGCGCATCGTGAAGCCCTGATTGACGCGGCGCTCATCACGGTCGAACTGATTGCAGCGCACGGGGCTGATTTCACCCCTGACCGGCGGCGGCGACGACGCCACCGCAGGCATGGTCAGCACCGCCAATGCCGCGAACGAAGAAACGAGCCGTCCCGATTTCACATCACGCATCCCACCCTCCATACTCGATGCCACATGATACACTGTAACTTCTGTGAATAGCTGCTGAATCGTCGCGCGTGCGCGAGGTACGTTGCTTGCCCGTCATCAGTATCGACGATCCGGTTCGATTTTCTGGCGCGCAATCTCGCCCATCAGCACGGTTGCGAACGCGTCGAGCCGTTTGCGCAAGGTCGTGAGTTCGGGCGAGCGGCATTCCATGAAATAGCCGCGATGGCTCCCGCCGCCGCCCTTGAAGCTTCTGATAGCGACGCGTTGCGCCCATCCCGCTTCGGCATTTCGGAGCGTACATGGCGCCCTGGTCGCCGCTTCAATCAGTTCATCCGGAATCAACGAATCGAGGCGTGCAAGGGTCGCGGTGTCGACGTTGAACCGATAGAAATCGATCCGAAGCCCGCGACATCCAGGGCAATGATTTTGGGTCAAACTCACTTCGCCGGTCTCGGACAGCGTCCAGCCGATGACGGGGCCCTTCAATCTGTCGACACCGCCATCGGCGCCGATCACGTGGCGATCGACTGAAACCGCGGCAAAGGACGGCGCGGCGGCGACGATCAGCATCAGCGGGACAAGGCGGATGGGCACCTGCATGTGCCCATTTGCCGAAAGTGACGGGGCGGCGTCTGTGCCGTCCGTCACGACGCGACGTTAGTGGACGAAGCGCGCCACCACGTCGCGGTACGAGCGGCTGACCTTCACCTGCGCGCCGCTATCGAGGACCAGAAAGCATTCGCCGTTCGTGTGCGGCTTGACCTGCTTGACGAGATCGAGGTTGACGATCGTCGAGCGGTGGATGCGCTGGAATTTGCGCGGATCGAGCCGCTTTTCGAGATCCTTCATGGTCTCGCGCAGGATCAGTGTCTCGCCGCCGGTATAGATGCACATATAATCGCCCGCGGCGTCGATGCGCTCGATACTGTCGGCTTCGACGCGGAAGATCTGGCCCTGATCCTTGACGTTGATCATCTTCTCAAAGCGGCTCGAAGCCAGCGTGCCGTCACCCGCATCGACCAGCTCGCCATGGGCTTCGGGCGCATGCTCGGCGAGCGCTTCCTTGAGGCGCCCCGCCTCTTCGACGCCGCGCCGTTCGGCAAGACGCTGGCGGACGCGATCGAGGCAATCGGCGAGCCGCGCTTCCTCGACGGGCTTCATCAGATAATCGGTTGCCTGCGCTTCGAAGGCACGGATGGCGTGATCCTGATATGCGGTCACGAACACGAACAACGGCGGTTCGACCTCCATCATCCCCGACACCACCGAAAAACCGTCGAAGCCCGGCATCTGGATATCGAGGAAAACGAGATCGGGCTTGTTGGTCTTGATCGCGCGGATTGCCTCGCGGCCGTTGAGGCACGTCTCGATCACCTCGACGTCAGGATGCGCTTCGAGCCGCAGCTCGAGGCCCTGAATTGCGAGCTTTTCGTCGTCAACGAGGATCGTGCGGATGGTCATGCTGTCTCCTGCTCGCGATAGGGAAAATCGATCATCACCGAAAAGCCGCCTTGCGCTTCGGTGCCGAATTCGAGGCGCTGATCGTCTCCATAAGCCTGGGCAAGACGATCGCGGATGTTGGTGAGGCCGACACCCGTCGAGTCATGTGGGGGCGGAGCATTCTCGTTCAAGCCCCCGCCGCTATCGCGCACGGTGACCCGCACCCGATCCCCGATCAGCCGCGCGATTACCGAAATCTCGGCCCCTTCTTCCTGCGGTGTGACGGCATATTTGATCGCATTCTCGACCAATGGCTGGAGGAGCAGTGACGGCAGCCGCGCCTTTTCGGTAGCGACATCGACATCGAAGTTCGGCCGCAGGCGATCCTCGAAACGCATCTTCTCGATCTCGAGATAAAGCTTCAACGTCTCGACCTCCTGCGCGAGCGTGACCTGCGCGGTCGGCTCATAGACAAGCGTATAGCGCAGGAATGACGACAGCCTCGAAAGCATCGCATTGGCGCGCTCGGTCTGCTTGAGCAGCACCAGCGTCGAGATCGAGTTGAGCGTGTTGAAGAGGAAATGCGGATTGAGCTGGTAACGCAGCATCGCCAACTGCGCCGATGTCGCCTGGTTCTCGAGCATGAGCATTTGATCTCTTTGCTTTTCGAGCAACAGGTAGAAGTTGATCATGTAATAGAGCGCAGTCCAGCCGCCGAGCAGCAACGCGTTGATCATCACAGAGCCCAGGAAGAGCGCACCTTCGAACGCACCGCCCGCGCGGTACATGGTGAACATCCACGCATCGATCGCCGAATAAAGCGCGACCGCGACCGTAACCGTAGCGACCGATCCGCCCCAGACGACGATCGGGCGCTGCTCGATCAGCAGGCGAAAGATCGCGCCCATCACCATCGAAAGCGAATAGCCCGCCGCCGCCGAAACAAGAACTGGAACGATGATCGACAGGCTGGCGCCGTTGCTGATCGCGGACGCCATGCGCAGCGCCAGATAGAAGCTCCACCCCGCCGATTGCAGCGCCCAGAATGCGCGATTCTTATCGTCAAAAAAGGGTTGCGAGCGAAGGCCGGGCAGCGCCATGCCGCGCGCAATAGCGGAAAGCCTGGCGCTATTGAAGCCGCGCCACCCGCGCTTTATGATCGCCCGACCTTATCGAGGAGAGCGATGATGGACGGCGAAGCACGCGCGAGCTTTCACGACATGGCGGCGAGCACGCATGAGGATTGGGAGATCATCATGAGCCACGCTATCCCCTTCGCCAAGAATGGCGGCAAGCGCATCCTCGATCACCTCAAGCTGCTCGACGGCGATTTCGGCGGCTTCGCGGTCGATCGGCTGACGCACTGTCTGCAGAGCGCGACGATGGCGCACCGCGACGGGCGCGACGAACCCTATGTCGTGATGGCGCTGCTCCACGATATCGGCGACACCTTGGGCGCATCGAACCATCCCGATATCGCCGCCGCTATCATCAAGCCGTTCGTCAGCGAGGAGTTGCGCTGGATCACCGAGCATCACGGCATCTTCCAGGGCTATAACTTCTTCCACCACCTGGGGCTCGACCGCAACATGCGCGACAGGTTCGCCGATCATCCGCACGCCGCAGCGACGCAGGAGTTCATCGACAAATATGATTGCCCGGCGTTCGACCCCAATTACGACACCGCGCCCATCGAATTCTTCGAACCGATGGTGATGAAGTTGTTCGAACGGCCGATCAACAGCGTCTACAAGCGGGCGATGGAGCCGGCGTAAAGGCTGTGCCAGCCGCCCTCGAATTTCGAGGGCGGCTGGCGAGCAAATCAGAACTCGAAGCGGACGCCCAGCCGAATCTGGTAGAGCGACTGCCGTGTGACAAGCGTTTCGTTGGGGGCCAGTACGTTAGAGTAGCGATACTGGGCGCATGGCTGGGTAGACACGGTATTGACCACACCGGCAGCGGGGGCCGTTCCGGTAGGCGTCGCGGTGCTGAGGCACTGCACGTTCACCAGCGCAGCGGTCTGTGGAAACGACACTTGGCGAAGCGATCCCCAGTCGCTGTCGATCAGGTTAAGGACATTCTCGATATCAGCAAAAAGCTTGATTTTAGCCTTGTTCCACAGGGGAACCGGAAGTTCCTGACTGACATGCAAGTCGACTTTGAAGAAATCGGGCGACTGCTGCGTGTTCTTGGGGATGATACGACCGCGATATTTGCCGAGGCCCAACTGATCGACAAGGCCATCGAATGCGGTCTGGCTCGCTGCGCTGTCAAATGAAACCAGCGGGTCGCCGCTCGTCGGCACGTACAGCAGGTGACGGTTGCCGTTTCCGACAGTGCCGAACACGATCGAGCGGTTGGTCGTGTCGTTCATCGTCAGGCTGTACGGACGGCCCGAGCGATACTCGCCGAACAGCGAGAAGCGTGTCTCGTTATCGCCGAACAATTCCGTGTTGTAATCAACGCCGAACTTCCATTGATCCTTGATCTGGTAAATCGAGGTTCCGTAGGCGGCGAAATTAGGATCCGCGAAAGCGTTGTTCGAATAGAGCGACCCCGCCGTCGCCGAGGTGATCGCGTTGGTGTCCTTGACGTCCGAGCGGGTATAGCTCGCATCGATCGACAAGCCCCAATCCCACGCCTTGGAAATCCGCGCGACGCCGACGTAGGACCGGCCGCGATCCTCGTTCGTCATCAGCAGATCCTGGTTGGTGGTGCCGATGCCGCCCTGCGGACCATAACGCGTGCGACCATCGGGAAGCACACCCACGGGGCGAGAGCGGAGATCGGTCCACTGATAGCCCTTGAGCACGTTGCCGTAGAGGAAGTCGGCACCCAGCAACCAGCCATCGCCCAATGGACCGAGATCGGCGTCGTAATTTACCGACAGGGTCGCGCGTAACTGCTTGGCGACGGAGATATCCGGATCGATGGCGTTGACTGGGGCCGCTGCCAGCGCCGCGACGTTGGTGGCGAGAAACGAGCTGACAGAGGCCGGGATGGCGCCGGTCACCCCGGTCAGCGCGGCTGCGCACAGTGCCGGATTGGCGGGCGCAACGTTGCAGGTCGCGGCCGTGGCGTTGCGCTGAATGTCGATCGCGTTGGTGCGCTGGCCGGTGTTGCTGTAACTGTTCGACAGGAACACGTCGGGAGTGCCGCCGGCGAAGACGCCAACGCCACCACGAACGATCAGCCGATCCGTCGCCTTCCAGTTGAAGCCGAAGCGTGGCTGGAACACGCCTTCCCCATTGAAGGTCTTGGTGTTGCGGAAGCCCTGACGCGCGAGGAAATTGGTGTTGAGCGGCACCGGCGTCGGGTTGCCGTAAAGATCGTAGCGCAGCCCCAGCGTGAGATCGAGGCCGTCGACGACTTCCCAATCATCCTGAATGCCGAACGTATAGTTGCGGCTCTTGAAACTGGCCGCAGCGTCGTTCGGGTCGAGGCTTGGCACCGCCCCACCGAGCCGGAGGCGGCTTGCGGTCCGGTTCTGGAAATCGGAGACCGAATCGAAATAGAAGTCACCCAAAGACCGCTGGAGAAACAGGTTGAAGGTATCGATTTCGGTGTAACCTGCGGTCAGCTTGACGATGTGGTTGCCGAACTCCTGGCGAGCCGTGAAATCGACCGAGAGGTTGTCGGTGTTGAGATCGTTCGATTGGCGGCTCACGTCCGGCCCGAAAAAGACGCGCGGCGTGCTGCAGGTCGTGAAGTTACTGCTGCCCGAAGTGATCGAAGTCGGATCGAGACAAACCTCGAACTGCGGGAATGTGCGACCGCCAAACGGCGTCTGATCGCGATTATAATCGCGATAAGAGGCACGGAACTCGGTCGAGAAGGTATCCGTCCAGCTGCTGTTGAGCTGGAAAACGCCGGAATTTACCTCCTCGGCAAGCTCGTAACCATTCGACTGCAAGCCGATCGCGAACTGCGGAGTGAGAAAGGTATTCTGCTGGAACTGCTGCGTACCGACGTTGCGGATATACGTCAGCGAGGCGCGTTGGCCGTCCGAAATGTTCCAGTCCAGCTTGGCGACATATTTGGTGTCTTCCTCGACCGCGTTCTGGATCAGACCCTGCGTGTCGTAGCCGTAGACCGACTGCGCAATGGCCGAAACCTGGTCGACCTGCGCCTGGGTGATCCCCGGCACCTGGTTAGCGAAACCGGGGCCGATGCCGTCATCGAATGGATCGGTTTCTTCGAGCTTCTCATAGCCGAACATGAAGAACAGCTTGTCCTTGATGATCGGCCCCGAAAGCAGACCGCCATACTGCTTCGAATCGAATTCGAGGAGCACGCGGCCGTCGGGATTGGTCGGGCTCACGCGGGTCGCGGCCCGGCGGGTCTGATCGCCAGTCAGCTTGTCGTCCGAATAGGTGAAGAAGGCTGAGCCCTGGAAATCATTCTGGCCCGAACGCAGCACGACGTTGATGGCGCCGCCCTGAAAATCGCCTTCTGCGATGTCGAACGGTGCGACCTTGACCGAGAGTTGCTCGATGGCGTCGAACGGCACGGGGCCGCGGCTGGTGGGAAGGCCGCCATTATTGAGGCCGAAATCGTCAGAGAATTGCACGCCATCGACCGAGAAGCGATTGAGACGTCCGTTCTGGCCGGCGACTTCGATCGTACGGCTGTTCGAGAGATCGATGGTCACGAAAGGGTCACGGCGCGCGACGTCGCGGATATCGCGCGTCACCGAGGCCACGCCTTCGATATCCTCGCGGTTGAGCGCGGTGATCGGGCCGTTCGACACGGCGACCGCCCCCGAGCGCGCGGCGGTCACCACGATTTCACTGGCCTGCGCAATTTCAATCGGAAGGCGGAGCGGCGTGCCGGCGCTCAGCGAGATGTCGGTTACCGAGGCGTCTTCGAACCCGGAGGCGCTGACCACGACGGTGAACGGGCCGCCGATGCGCAGGCCGTTGGCACTGAAATTGCCGCCCGCGTCCGTCGTCGAAGTCGAGGTGGTGCCCGACGGCTCGTGGGTGACGGTCACCGCCGCCCCCGCGACGGGCGCACCGCCCGCTGTCACGGTGCCGCGGATCGAGGACGTCGTTTCTTGCGCCTGGACGACAGCCGGAGCCACAAGCGCCGCAGCCGCCGCGCCCGCGTAGAGAAAATGCCGCATGGATTTCACCCCTTGGATAAATGCGTGAGATGGCTGGCCCGAGTCGCCGGGCGCCGTCGCTACGCAGCCCTGTCGCGCCGCTATATGACGGGTTTGTGACAGGCGAGTCCGTTTAACACTTTATCCACGATTCAAAATTGCTGCGTTGCAAAAAAGTCACGGCGCACGGCGAACGGGGACTGGAATGTTGCAAATATCCGCCCCGCCCGCTGGGACGTTGAAAAAGGCATCGCGGCGATTAGCGCGGGCATCGGCATAGCGCGCGAAGCTGGCGCTCTCGGTCGAGAGATATTCGAACCGCCCCAGCCCTTGCACGTCATTGCCCAGCCGCACCGAGACGATCGGAACCCGTTCCTCAGCGCTCTTGTAGAAGCCCAGCGCCTCGGTCCCGCGCGGAAGCGATGAGAGATGCTCGATCCCCTCGATCACGCGCCCGACCAGCGCGATGTTGCGGTCCAGATGCCGCGGCGCATGGCCGATGACGGTGTAAAGCTCCGCGCCCGACCCGGTATCGGGCGCAAGATTCCGCCCGACGCCGACCATGGCGTAGCAGTGGACGGGCCAAACATCCTTGGGCTCGAGGATCGACCGGCCAGTTGGGCTGCGACCTTCGGTCGACCGCGTCATCGCGACCGGAAAGCCCTCAGCGTATGAGAACTGATCGGCGTAGGGATCGTCAAAGCCCGTCCATCCTGCCGGAGGCGGTGGGACGGGGAAAAGCTCCCGTTGTGCTTGCTCGCGGCCGCTCCACCCCCAGACATGTTTAAACAGAGCGGGCGTGTAGGGGGTGAGATAATCGGCGCCGGTGACGACGCGAAGTCCCTTGGGCAGCGGCTTCTTCTCGCTCGCGTCGCCCCATTGCACGACATAATTGTCCTGCACGCGGTTGATGCTCGTCCCGTCCCACCACTTCGCCGCCGCAAGCTTCCGGATATTGCTTACCCAGCCTTGCGAGAAGGGCGGCGGGATCAGCTGGATCACCACACGCCGGGGCTTTCCGGCCAGCGGCGCCAGGTCCATCACCAGCAGATCGGATGCCGCAATCGCCACCCAGTCCGAAGCGGGCGCGGCGGCGACGATCTCAGACGGCGCGAGCGCGGCCGGTTTCTGGGGCGGAGCGGCCTGCGCGGTGAGTGCGAGGCAGGCGAGCGGGGCAAGGCGTTTCATGCGTGCAGTCTTGCGGCATCCGCCCCCCAAGTCCAGCCGCCTCGCCCGACGGGGTTGCGCGCGGCGGCGGCCTGCGCGAA